>QQUB01000528.1 GCA_008501835.1 Bacteroidota bacterium | reverse complement strand
GAAACCTAAAGTAAATTATTACAGTTTTTCCCCGATTTTAAGGTCTTATAATTCTTTCGCCCGGTAGTCACGATACACCATATTGTCCACGGTTATTAATTATATTAAAAACCGTTCAATCTGTCGCCGGTGTCTTAATATATGGACAATGGCATGCTCCAATAGTTGTTCGAAATCATACGTTTGTCCCCATGTTGTTTTCATTAAATTCTTGGCTACATCATCACTCGTTAAATTCCATTTGTCATCTAATGTTTCCAAGGTATATTTTAACATCCCTTCAAGTTCTTCACAAGCTTCATCTGGTGAATCTGCCTCATAACTATCCTTTCTGGGAATCCAATCATTTCCAAACTGCTTCCTGATATAATTGGCGTACCCATACCCTGCTTTTACAACATGGTCCATTATGGTTTGAATTGACCTGCAATCCGGGTCGGAAGTTTCCTGATCGGCAATGGTCTTAAAGTCCTCTTGTGATACACCCATCAATACAGTTTTGAGTTCACCAGCAACTCTTTCATATTCATCCATGAGTGCTCCGACTGGTCCGTTTCTATATTTTTTGAATAATTCACCGTAGGCTGCCTCCAAATATTCGGCATTTAAATGGCTCGCAACCAATTGGTCTGACGTGATACACTCAGCCCCGCAAATAGTGCCCAATCTCATACAGGTTCGAATGGATTCCCCCTTAGCATATCCATATAAGAATCCCGAAAAAAAGTTATCTCCCGCACCATTACTATCTACTAATTCAACATCCTGAAGTGCCGGTTCATCAATCCATTCGCCGGATTTAGTCACGACTGTAGCGCCCTTTTTCCCATGAGTACAAACGACCAGTTCCTTCCCCCTGTCCATAAGGTTTTTCATCGTTTTTTTATAATCAGTAAGATTGTCAGAACTAAGGAAAATGTAGTCAGCAATTTCAATAAAAGGTTCATGGTATTCATTCCCGTCATTATAATCGTGCAGGTCGGTCCAGATGGGTTTTTGAATATTTTTAAGCAACGGAATCACTTCTTTGCAATAAGCTACAATATTGAGCACCAGGATATCCGCTCTGTTGATTTCCTGCTCAATTTTGTCAAAAGACATTTCAGGTTTTTCAGATGATTGGGTAACAAATATCGAAATTCTGCTTCCTGAGGAATCCATTAAATTGATGTGTCGTTCTGTTCCTTTTGGGTCGATGTCGTAGATAAAATTTACATTTTCTTTTTCCAGATGATCAATTATGTGTTTGCCATAATCATCACCTCCCAGGACGGAATAAAGAACATTTTCAACACCCAATTTACTTAAACAGAGTGCTTTCCCCGCTCCTGTTGAACCAGTTGCTTCATAAAACTGAGCCTGATGAATGGTTTGAGGAATGGGCTCCGGAAATTTTTCTAAGGAAACGATATGATCAAAAGTAGTTCCTCCGATTACAAATACGTTTTGCTTGTCCATATTGATTTATTGTAGTCGATTTAATTCCGTTTTTCTTTGGTTTGGGTTATACCCTTTTTTACGGCTTGCCTTTCACCCGATCACGCACCCATGAAATAACTGAGCTTATTCCAATCGCCATTATTCCTGCTAATGTATTAAATATTATGTCGCGAAAATCAAAAACACGATTGGGAAGAAAAATTTGGATGCATTCGTCAATAATACCGAATACAGCTGTAATAAAAATGGCGATAAGCGCTGGTTGAAGCACAAGGGTCGTCAACCTGTACCTTTCTTTGATGGCTTCGTGAACGAAAATGGCCAGGACTCCATATTCAATTAAATGTGTTCGTTCTTCCGGGATTTCCATTCGGACAAAAACCATCAGGTACACCACAATAACACCCAAGGTTAATCCAATGTCAATTTTTTTGATTCGCCTTTGGAACCCCTGAGTCAGAATGGTGACTGCCACAAGCAGCATGCCGAGAATAAAAAATGGAGTTAGTAAACCGTGGTCGCTTAGAAAATTGCTCGCGGGTTGTGCCAAACTAAGTGTGGAGTAAATGGCTATAATGATAACCAATGTCGATAGCCAGAGACGTTTTTCCCGTTTAGAAGTGAATAAATGCATAATTCATTCTGATCATTTTTGAACGCAAAACCAGACCAACGCGATTATAAATTCAATCGACATGCATAGAGTCAATAGACCATGTTGCTTTTGATAGCAGCTTTGTTCTTTTTATCTAAATTTCTAATCGTCGGTACCAGTTAGGTACACTTTGATCAAAATTTTCATACCACGACAAAACCTCATTTATTTGATTTAGAATAATGGTCACTTCTTTATCTCCAAAAGGGATTGCCCAGGGAAGCGACCCAATTTGGTTCACGGCTATATACAAAGCCATAAGTTCAAAAAAGCCATTGGGTACTTCATCATTAAAATATCCATTTATTTGTCCGCTAGCAAACCAGGCACTTTTATCAGCGGACCACGTAATCCTATTAAACTCCTCCCAAGGATCTCCAAAATCTAAACGATTAAAATCAATGACCCCTATCCTATTCTCCGGTGTTAGCAATAAATTTCCAATATGGAAATCCCCATGGTGAAAACTTTGAGGTCTGCCTGCTGTCAAACTCCTCTGCCTTTGAATGTAATCAATAATTTGTTCTGAGCCGGGAAAGGTTATCCCGCAATGCTTATAGAGCTCTATTTTCTTGTCTATTTTCTGGTTGTAATGCTTTGCCCAGTTTTCTTTATGAGCCGGACTTCCAATTTTATGAATTTCTTTTAAGACCTGACCTGATTCATATCCATATTTATACTGTTCTCTTTCAGAATAGTGTCCTATCTTTTTCAAGAGTTCTTCTCCTGTAACCCAGGTAAATAAGCGGAATGTATTCTTTCCATTATTGCACAACCCGGAATCTAACAGTTTAGATGAAATTATATCGATCCGGTTTAGCTTACTTAAAGCATTGTAATACTGACTTTCCTCCTCATATTTATTTCCGGCTGATATCCTGAGTAAATATTCATGACCTTTATCGTCTTGGATATAATATTTCTCATCATCTGACCAGCCTTCTTTGATAGACCTAATAATTTTCCAATTATTCGACAATGGAATATCAGCAAAAAAATTTCCCATTACAATTTCCTGCTTTATTAGTTCTTTCACCTAAAATATCGAATAAATTTTCCTTGCAAAAGAAAATCACCCCTCCTTCGCCCGGCGCTCTGTCAGCTCCAGCTTCATCCGTTCAACGGTCTTGTCATCAAGGTTGTACCAGAATAATAATCCAGCAGTGACCAGATACAAAACTCCTGGAATAACGGAAAAGGACAATTTAATCGCCTGGATGGCTTCCTCCGTTTGCTGAATAGCTTCGCCATCGTATTTGGCCATAGTGAGCAACCAGCCAGCAAGTCCTACGGCAATACCTCCTCCGATCTTTTGAGCAAAAGTGGTAGCAGAGAAAAACAACCCTGTGGCACGACGTTTGTTTTTCCATTCAGAGAAATCAGCCGTGTCGGCAATCATGGCCCATAGCAGTGGAATGGTAGGTGCAATGGCCAGTTTAGATAAGACATTTATGGTGTGTAATAAATAGACGTCATCTTTACCGGGAATGTACAACGCGATGGTCAGCAATCCCGAAATTGCGGAACATACCAGATAGACATTCCGCTTTTCAAATCTTTTGGTCAATGGAGTGGCTAACAAAACCCCAACGATCAGTGATACAGTAGTCAGCGTATATAAAAGGGTAGCGTCATTTTCCCGGCCAACGTAATATTTGAAATACTGGTTGATAACCGCCCCCTGGATATTGATCAAAACAAAAGTGATGATCCCAAGAATGAACAATATCAGCCAGGCCTTTACACCAAATACGTTCCTGAAATCCTCGGCAAGATTCGACTTTTGATCCGCCGGTGGACTGATGCGCTCCTTGGTTGAGAAAAAGGAAATGACCAGCAAAATGGTCCCCAGGATCGCCAGAGCGATGGCGATCAACTGGAAGGCTGTTCTTTCATTCTGGACAATCACATCTTTCAAGCCTCCTGTTGTATCCAGCAATCTAGCCTCTCCCCAGTTGAACTCCTGGATATAAGCCAGCGCCTGTTGCGGCAAACCAGCATTTTGAGCATAATCCAGCACATCACCTACGATGATATTATTTTTGAACACCATGGTAAAACTCACGATGAACATTCCAATGAATCCCAAAAAGAACCGGTATTGATTGAGTTGTGTTCGTTCCGCTGAATCCGCCGTCATCACCCCGGAAAGGGCTGAATAGGGCAGGTTTACAGCTGTATAGGTCGTACTGAGCAACAAATACATCACTGCAGCATAAATGACCTTTCCTGAATCTCCCAAATCAGGAGTAGTAAATAATAAAACCAGCGAAATCCCCATCGGCACGGCAAACCAGATCAAATATGGCCGGAACTTTCCAAACCTCGTTTGTGTACGGTCAGAAAGAATTCCTATCAAAGGATCAGAAATGGCATCCCATACACGAGCGACCAACATGATGGTTCCCGCCATAGCTGCAGAAATACCATAAACATCCGTCAAATAGAAAAACAAGAACATCCCTGCCATATCCCAGGCAAAGTGAGAAGCAGTATCTCCTAACCCATAACCGAATTTTTCTCTAAAGGATAATTTTGTTGATTTATCGCTCATTGCTGTAGGTTTTATTTTTGATTTACCCCGCTGGTGGAGTACATTTTTATTCTTCCAATTAAAAGCATAGATATAATCATTCACCAGCTTTCACCAAAACTTCTGAAAACAATACTCCTCCGGATGATTGAACTGAAAGTAAATAAGTTCCATCCGGGAACTGAGTTAAATCTATAATCTCCTTGATTACTTGAGTTTTCTTCAATTGACTTTGCCGGATTATCTTTCCATTGATATCCATAACATTAATGACCACATCCCTGGGTTTGTCAAATTCTCCATTCAACTGAAAGATTCCACTACCAGGGTTAGGAGATACATTCATATCCAACACTACGGAAGGCTCTCTCACGGGCGTTAACCCGGTAAACTCAAACCAGTTGAGGTTAAAACTCGGTTGAGTAATGTACAATCTGATTTGATGCCGGCCTTCCTGAAGAATGACAAATTGAGAAGCATTGGTCGTGGCCCAGGATTGCCAGTCACCTGTTGGTGGAAAACTGACGGTCTGTAATACCTGAACACTACCACTTTCATGCACCAGTTGCAATTGCAACTGTCCTGTTTCACTTTGAGCAGCAGTCCGGTAATCCACGCGATAGGTATCATCATAAGCCACATCTATGTAATAATCGAGAAAATCGCCGACATCCAGGTGGCCTATATTTTTTCCACCACCTGTGTCAAAGGTGTTTTCAAGTTCTGCTCCGGAATTAAAGAAAAACCCTTCCGCCTGAACTATCCCCGGAACATTATGAACCTGAAAAATCCTGTTTTGAACATCTCTTTGACTAAAATTGACCAATACCGTTTCATCGGCGGCCAGGATTTCATTTCCTGTGTATGATATCTTGATCACATGATCATGCTGGAAAGTAAAGTCTACTTCCAGGATAATGATCCTGGCATTTTCGTCATCAAGTATGACCTCAGCAATATCCACCAAATTACCATTCACACGAATCTCAAAATCTGCGGGAGCAGATGGTAATGGCCCCGCCATTGGCTTATTCAGGTTAAGTTGAACCGTATGTTCATCCAACGTAAAAGCTGAAACAAAATCAGCGTCAATAGTGTTGGTCTCCCCTATTTTCACAAACTCAAAGCTGTTGATATTGTAACCCCTGCCATCGGAATAGAATCGTATTTTTTGGTTATCGGGTGTTAAGATCACATTAGGAACTGTTACCGTTTGCCAGCTTTGATAGCCACCGGTATAAGGAGCATATCGAGTTCCTGTAATATCCGCGCCGTCCGAACTGAAGTGAAAACTTCCATCAAATCCACCGGACGCCAGTCGCAAATTAATATCATAGACTCCACTTTCCTGAACATCCACTGAATATTGCATCCATTCTCCGGGTTCGGTCCAACCAACATTAAATCCATTGGTGTTGGTATTATCATTACAAGGTTCAATATCTACACCGTCGTTGCGATAAAACCACCCTTTATTCCAGGCAGTAAAGTTGCCGGTGGATAAATGATAATTGGCTACATCGGAATCATAATAAGCAACCCCAACACTTCCCAGATCAAAATCGGTGGCATAAATCACTCCGGGAATTTCAAATGTGTTAAAAGGTATGGCTTCGTCTGAATAAA
>QQUB01000064.1 GCA_008501835.1 Bacteroidota bacterium | reverse complement strand
CTCAATAATAAGAAAAAAATTGAGCAAAATCTGCAGATGAAATACATGGAAAAAGCGAATGGGTAAATCTTTCCGTTCATCTTATTCTGGTTTATAATATTAGAGCTTTGATGAATTTCAACACTGTAAAGTTATTCCCAAATAGCTTCGAATATTGATACTTTTCAGCAGGATTAATGTATTTTATTGTAAGAATTTTGTATTTTTAAGCGAATGGCTTTCTAACCTAATTTTTGTTTTATGAAGGTTTACCGTGAGATAACCCCTTTGCAGGATCCCGATATATTTGTCATTTTGGATTCTTTAAACAACAGCTTTGATTATCCCATTCACAATCACCCGGAATTGGAATTAAATTTAGTGCTGGGAAGTTCAGGTACCAGGATAATCGGCGATTCTACCGAACGTTATGCTAATCAGGATCTCGTGTTGATTGGTCCCTATTTGTTCCATAAATGGGATGGCGTTGAAGACCAGACGCATTCAAGGGTGATCACCATTCAATTCAGAATGGACCTGTTTAATTCTCATTTTTTTGAAAAGAACCGATTTTCCAATATCAGGAAATTGTTGCTGGATTCATCCAGGGGAATAAAGTTTCATGGAAAAACATTTGAGGAGGCAGCAAAATTGATGATTGAATTAACCGAAGACTCCGGTTTTTCAAATGTGGTCAATTTTCTCAAGCTCTTAAACTTGTTGTCCTATTCTCAGGAGAGGAATTACCTGGCCAGTGAAGGGTTCAGTCCACACTCAACGCCCTCAAAGGGTAATAGAATTCAAATAGCCTACGCCTACATCTTGCAGAATTTTAAACAAAAGGATATGCGAATAGGTGAGTTAGCAGATCAATTGAATATGAGCATATCAGCGTTTAGTCATTTTTTCAAAAAATATACAAATAAGTCCTTTAGGCAATTCCTGATTGATGTGAGATTGGGGCATGCCTGTCGTTTGCTCCTGGATACAGATATGGATATAAAAGAGATCTGTTTCAGTTCCGGCTTTAATAATGCGGCCAACTTCAACAGACTTTTTAAAAAATACAGATCGTGCACGCCAAAGGAATTTCGGCGCAAAGCATTTGAGGAGGCTTCCTTTGACTGGACCAAACAAAATACTCCGTGGCAGTTTGTGCCCTCTGAAGCAACAGTTGATAATTTTTTCAAACCATCTACTTATGCAACGACTAAGGTGTTGCATATTTAAATTGCAAAAAAACTAATCCAGCACCTTTACCTCTATAGTTGTTGCATGTTTTGAAGAGTGATAAATTTTATGAGTCTGTCGTTGAAAATCTTCCTCTTTTGCATCAAATATATTGGGTACAAAAGTCTGTGGATTCCTGTCGATGTAAGGAAACCAGGAACTTTGGATATGTACCATAATCTTATGACCTTTTTTAAAGGTGTGGTAGACATCCAGTAATTTGATGTCTACGTCAGTGACTTTCCCCGGTTTAAAGGGTACAGGCTTTTCAAAACTGTTACGATATCTTCCCCGAAGTACTTCGCCTCTCACCAATTGTTGGTATCCGCCCATTTTGATATGGTCCTGGGTTTCCTCATAATCTTCATGATCTCCAGGATAAACATCGATGACTTTGACAATCCAGTCTGCAGCAGTCCCGGTAGTAGAGATTTTTAACTGAGCGAGAATATCTCCTGCCAGGGTTACTTCTTCTTCCAAAGGTTCCGTTTCGAAAACAAGTACGTCTGGCCGACGGGAAGCAAACCGTTGATCGTCAGACATGTATTTCCTTGGTATATAAACCGGTTTGATGTCCATAGCATAGGGAACGGGCCTGGAAGGGTCACTTATAAAATCTGTAAATTCATCATCTTCTTTTACAGGCGGTGTTTCCGATAATTTTTCATCATCCTTTAAATACCAGATAACCTTCTTTGCTGCTTTTGGAGGCCAGGTCTCAAATGTTGACCAATGCTTTCTACCAGTATCAAACATATATGCCTCTGGAAGTTTATTGGTTCCATTGAAGTCATCCTTAAGAAAATAATTGAAGAAGTTTCTTTCAATATGTTCCCGATAGAATTCATTGATGCCTTCACCAAAAAAAACATTTCCTACTGCCTGGCGGCCGCTTCTTCGTCCCCAGTCTCCATGACTCCATGGTCCCATGACAATGGTGTTATAGGTGTTTGGATTGTTTTTTTCGATGGCTTTGTAAGTATTGAGGGGGCCATACAAATCCTCAGCATCAAACCAGCCTCCTACGATCATCATCGCAGGTTTAATGTCTGATAAATGCTGAATAACACCTCTTTCCTGCCAGAATTCGTCATAATCAGGATGATTGCGGATCTGCTGCCAGAAAAAGTTGTCTTCCATATATTTATCCAAATTCTTTAGTGGACCGACATCCAGAAAATAATCATAAAAATCAGGCGTACCTGGATTATGGAAATCATACCAGGATTCTGTTGTCGGCTCCTCTTTTTGGATGCCAAACAAATCAGTGATAATCCAATATCCTAAAGTATAAGCACCATTGTGGTGGAAATCATCAAAATAGAAATCTCCAATGGTCGCCTGTGGAGAAGAGGCTTTTAAAGCTGGATGAGCGTCGATTGCTCCGGTAGTTGCATAGAAGCCAGGGTAGGAGATACCCCATTGGCCTACCTTTCCATTGTGATTTTTTACATTGTCCAATAACCAGTCAATGGAATCATAGGTGTCCGAACTTTCGTCTATGTCCTTCTCAGATTTTTTATCCGGAACGATCGGACGCATATTGTCATAAAGCCCTTCTGACATCCAACGACCTCTGACATCCTGATATACAAAAATGTAGCCGTCCTGCATGAGGAATTTGCTGGGCCCCAATTTTGACGGATATTTATCCTCGCCATATGGACGACAACTATACGGTGTTCTGATCATCAGAATAGGGTAAGTTTGGCTTGTATCTTTTGGCGAATAAACCGTTGTAAAGAGTTTTACCCCATCACGCATGGTGATTTGATATTCTTTTTTGGAATAGTTCTTTTTGATGTGCTCTGCAATTTCTTCCTGGGCGAAAGAAAAAGAAGCAAAGAATAAGGAGACCAAAGCGGTCAGAATAATCCTGGACATGTTTAAATAATGTTGGTGTTCCGCGCTAAGGTAAGGAAAGTTACTGTTTGCAGGTTGCTAGTTGCTGGTTATCTACTTTTTTGAAATCTAAACAGATGTAGACTTTGTGGTAAAAAAAATCCCGAAATGAACCTTCGTACATTCCGGGAATAATCTTTTCTAAGAAGTTTTACGACTAATGTTTTTTGGGACCTAATTTAAATTGGACGGGTAGGGTATATTGAACCCTTACTTTTTTTCCTCTTTGTTGGCCCGGTGTCCAGACAAGGCCATTTTCGTTCATGGATTCAACAACACGAACTGCTTCCTGACCACAACCACCTCCAATATCCCTCTTGAGATCAATATGGCTTATGGTGCCGTCTTTTTCAACAATAAACTTGATAAAACAACGGCCTTCAATACCGGCCTTTTTAGCTTCTGCCGGATATTGAATGTTTTCAGCTACATACTGGATCATTTTTTCTTCAGAGCATTTTTGTTTTTCCATGTCGGAACCTTCCAAATCTTCACACCCCGGAAACCTGGGCATCTGCTCAACAACAACAAATGTTTCCTGGTATAACCCTGGAGCGGGTTTTGGCGGTGGGGGCGGTGGAGGAACTTCGCTGTTGATTTGAGCGGAAAGCATGCTGCCGAACAGCAGGCAGACGATAAGAGATAAAAATGTTTTCATAAGCTTAAATATTAAAATGATAATTGATAAATCTATTAGTTATCCTGAACCTGGAAATCTTTTCCGGTATCGCCTTCGGAAATAGGTTTGGCTAGTCGCTCCTGATGCTGCCTGGTAAATTCGATAACCTCCTGAACGGATTTTACTTCTTCATTTTGTATTTCCTCAAATTCAATGGATGCCTGGGGACCGTTCAGGGAGTTATTTTGCTTATTGTCTAATAAAACAGTAATAGTTCCGATCATAATGACCAGTATCAACAAGGCAGCTACCATCGCTATAGGGTATTGTTTGTTCAACCTGCGATTATGTCGTCTTCTGCCATAATGTTGATCCAACCGTCTTTCCAAACGATTCCAGGTATCCTCTGAAGGACGCTCCGAAAACTTATGTTGATTGGCTCTATACAATTTTTCTATATCGGTTTTTTTCATTTTAGTAATATTGTTTGGTCACTCGCTGTGCTTGTTGTTTGAAGTTGTTTGATATTGGGTAAAACTAGGTTCAAATAGTCGAAGGAGTTCAAATGTTTCAAGTTGTTAAACTTCGACCTCGGTGTTCGCTGTGCCTTCTCCGTGTCCCCTGTGGTTAAAATAATTGGTGATATTGTAACTTTTCATTTAAACTAGTTTTTTCCTTCTACTTCATTTGAAATGATTTAAAGATTTTTTTTAGCCATACCGTTGATAATTGGCTTTTTCTAAAATATCCTTCAGTCGTTTTTTTGCCAGAATCAATTGAGATTTAGAGGTATTGATACTTATTCCCAAATGTTCGGCAATTTCCCGGTGTTTATATCCTTCCAATACATAAAGGTTAAAGACCGTTCTGTAACCATGCGGAAGCTTTTCCAGGTATTTAAGCAGATCCTGGGCCGCAAGGTCTTCTTCAACTGTCATGTCCGTCTGCACATCAAAATTTTCAGATTCGACGGTTAAATTGAAGTTGTGTCGTTTACGCAAAAGCATTAGAGATTCATTGACTACAATTCTGCGAATCCAACCTTCAAAACTGCCTTTTCCGCTAAACTGTGCAATATTGGTCATAGCTTTGAAAAAAGCGGATATCAGTACATCCTCAGCATCCTCCGTGATTTTGACATATCTTTTAGCTACGCCAAACATTTGCGGTGAATAACGGTCATAAAGCAATTTCTGCGCTTTTCTCTGGCCTTTTTTGACGGCTGCTATGAGTTTTTGCTCAGTCAAATCAGTAGTTTTTCAAATTTTGTCCAATTTACGATTTATAATCGAATTGAATTTCTGTGGCTTCATTATGTAAACAAGATGCTGCTTTGGAATATTTTGGTGTGTGGCATATCTTTGCGCCTCAAATTTTTTAAACAATGCAAATCATCAACAACCGCTATCAATTGAGTGGAGGCGTAGACCCACTCGCACTTGTCGAACAATTCGGAAGTCCGCTTTATGTTTATGACAGTGCTGTAATGAAACAGAAATTCGATGCATTCCGGGAGGCTTTTGATGTTCCTGAACTGAGGATTAATTATGCCTGTAAAGCCTTGACAAATATTAGTGTATTGAAATTGTTCGAGAAATGGGGTAGTGGTCTTGATACCGTATCAATTGAGGAAGTCAAACTGGGCCTGAAAGCCGGTTTTGCTCCGGAGAAAATATTTTTCACTCCTAATGGTGTAGGAATTGAGGAGTTTGAAGAAGCAGTCAAACTAGGAGTCTCTATTACCATTGACAATATTTCCATTCTGGAACTATTTGGGCAAATTCATCCTGATGTTCCCGTTTGTATTCGCATCAATCCTCACATCATGGCAGGATATGACCACAAAACATCTGTTGGACATATCGATTCCAAATTTGGTATTTCCTTTCACCAGATGCCTCATGTGAAAAGAGTAATTGAAAATACCGGAACAAAGATTATCGGATTGCACATGCATACTGGGTCAGACATATTGGACCCTGAGGTATTCCTGAGAGGAGCGGAGATACTTTTTAATGTAGCATCTGAATTTGAAGATGTGAGATTCCTGGATTTTGGAAGTGGCTTCAAAGTGAAATATAAAGAAGGAGATATCAGTACGGATATCAACGAGATTGGTGCCAGGATTTCGGAAAGATTCAATGAATTTTGTAAAGAAAGCGGCCGTGACATGGCTTTGATTTTCGAACCCGGCAAATATCTCGTAAGTGAATCAGGGTATTTCCTGGCAACGGTAAACGTTATAAAACAAACGCTCTCTACTGTTTTTGCCGGATTGGATACAGGACTCAATCACCTGATTCGTCCAATGTTTTACGAGGCTCATCATGAGATCTTCAATGTTTCTAATCCTGAAGGTAAACCGAGATTTTACACTGTAGTGGGATATATCTGTGAAACGGATACTTTTGGAGTGAATCGCAGGATAGCCACTATTCAGGAAGGGGACATTCTTGGGTTTAAGAATGCCGGGGCCTACTGTTTTTCCATGGCTTCCAATTATAACTCAAGACGCAAACCCGCTGAGGTGTTGG
>QQUB01000653.1 GCA_008501835.1 Bacteroidota bacterium | reverse complement strand
TTAAACCCCTTTGAACCCTTTGAACAAAAAAAAATAACATGGATAAACGCATCGAAATTCTGAAAACATACAAACTATATATCGGCGGAAAATTTCCCAGAACTGAGTCAGGGCGTTATTATACACCAAAGGACAAGGAGGGAGAAGTATTGGCCAATGTTTGCCTTTCTTCAAGGAAAGATTTTCGAAATGCTGTGGTAGCTGCCCGAGCAGCCTTTGGTGGATGGAGTGGACGAACAGCTTATAATCGCAGCCAGATCCTCTACCGGATAGGAGAGATACTGGAAGGAAGAAAAGCACAATTTCAAGACGAATTGATCCGGCAAGGAAGTTCCAAAAAAGAGGCTGAAGCTGAAGTTAGTTTAGCCATTGACCGCCTGGTTTATTATGCCGGTTGGTGTGATAAATATCAACAAGTTTCCGGAAGCATTAACCCGGTTGCGAGTTCCCATTTCAATTTTTCTGTTCCCGAACCCATGGGTGTTGTTTCTGTTTTTGCCGATCAAAAAACTTCACTAATTGGTTTGGTATCTGCAATTGCTCCGGTCATTGCAGGTGGCAATACCTGCGTGATTCTGGCTTCTACGGATAAGCCACTTTGTTCCATAACTTTTGCTGAAGTTTTGAATGATTCCGATGTCCCTGGAGGAGTGGTGAATATTCTTACAGGTAAAACAGAAGAAATAATCGGTCATGCGGCTATCCACATGGACGTAAATGCTATTATCTATTGCGGAGATAGCAAAGATGACATAAGGTTATTGGAGGAAAAGTCCATTTCGAATGTGAAGCGAATCAGGGTGTTGGGTAACGACTGGATGGAGGAAGATGCTCAAAATCTATATCTTATCACCGATTTACAGGAAATTAAAACAACCTGGCATCCTATTGAAAAAATTGGAGGTTCAGCTCCGGGATATTAATCGGGAAATTGTAACCCTTTTTCCTTTTTTCCTCCATCATTTGACTAATTTGAACAATTTGCTGAATTTAATAGAAAGTAGGGGGACAAGATTAGTTTTGATCAAAATACTTTATCCGACCATGGAGGCACAGCGAGTTGTACCGCCGAGTACCGCTGAGGTTTCGCAAAGTTTCGCGGAGAAAAATATAAAAATCTGCGGTCCTCAGCGCTTCTTAGCGATCCTCTGCGGTATAGCGTCATCGGTTCATTTCAGGACAATATTTGATTTAAAGTAGTTTTACCCACTTACTCACGGATTTATTTTAAACATACTAATTATCGTGTATGAGGATCATCAGGGGAGTAATATTGTTTTTATGCCTGGTATTCTTAAACATACCTGCCTTCTCCCAATTATTACCCCGTACGATCAACTTTTCCAAATCAGATTACCAGGCTCACAACCAAAACTGGATGATAGCCCAGGCTCCCGATCACAAAATGTATTTTGGGAATACGGAAGGGCTGTTAGAGTTTAATGGCATAAACTGGAATTTATTTCAACTTCCTGACAAACAGGCTATAAGGTCTGTGGTTTGTGATGATTATGGCCTGATTTATACAGGAGCATTCGGGGAATTGGGTTATTGGCACAAGAATAATTCGAGTACGCTGGAATACCACTCCCTTGTTGATAGTACGATTCTTGACGAGGTTGAAAAAGAAGAGATCTGGCATATTCTAAAGGGAAAAGATTATGTGCTTTTCCAGTCCTTTTCTTCCATTTTTATCTACGAAGACCATAAAGTAACTCACCTGCTTCCTCCCGGGAATATAATGTACGCCTTTGAAGTTGGAGGACAATTGCTTGTACAGGTAATTGACAGCGGAATTTATAAATTTGATAAAACCGGGCAATTCGAATTATTACCAGCTACCTTGTCATTGTCAGATAAAAAGGTGACAGGAATCCTGCCATTTGAGCAAAACAGTTTTTTGGTCTGTACGGAAAACGATGGGGTCTTTTTGTATGAAAAGGATCAACTGGCTCTTTGGAACAATGAAGCTCAGGAAGATTTTAAAAGTGCCCAGATCAATAAGGTATTGGCCCTTTCCAATGGAAACTACGCCTTTGGGACCATTCTCGATGGGCTTTACATCCTGGATGGAAATGGCAGGATTGTACGTAAAATAAATCAACAAACTGCGCTGCAAAATAATACGGTATTGGCCCTTTTTGAAGATGACCGTAAGAACCTTTGGTGTGGACTTGATAAAGGCATCGATCTACTGGAATTAAATACGCCAGTCAAATACTTTTCGGATAAAACCGGTAGGGAGGGAACGGTTTATGCAGCCTGTATTTTCCAGGACAATATGTATCTGGGAACAAACCAGGGACTTTTTGTCAAAAAATGGGCTGATGTTCAGGGCTTTTCTCAGGAATCTGATTTTCAAATCATTAAAGGTTCCCAGGGACAGGTTTGGGGACTCGAAATAATTGATGACCAACTCATTTGTGGACATAATGAAGGGACTTTTCTGGTCGATGGTAACAAATTTGAACGCATCTCCCAAATTACCGGTGGTTTTTCTACCATAAGGCATCCAGAGAGAAGCGACATACTTATCCAGGGAACCTATACAGGATTGATCGTACTGAAAAAGAATGGAAGTGGCCGATGGGAATTTAGTCATAGAATAACAGGTTTTATGGAGCCGGTAAAGCAATTACAATACCTGGAAGATGATTTCATTTGGGTGGCTAACCCGATCCAGGGACTACATTTACTTGAATTGACTCCTGATCTGCAGCAGGTTAAGACAGTTAAATCATTTTCCGCCGAGCATGGTCTTGAAAGTAATTTTAATATCGACATTACTACCAAAGAAGATCAATTAATCTTTAAGTCGGGGGATCGTTACTACCAGTATATTGAGGATGGAAGCACTTTTATTCCTTACCAGGATGCTTTGTTTGAAGATGACGGATTTAAATTCAGAGAATTTGGTAAGGATCTGAGTTTCAGGATTTTTAAAAATAAGGTGGAATACTATTACAAGGGAGAAAAGAAGTTGATTGATCTGACTTTGGTGCCAAGGTATGAAACGATTATCGAAATAAAGCCCGGTTTGTTTTTATTCAGCCTGGATGATGGGTTTGCTGTAATGGATAAAACTGAATTGAATAACCCCGTCCCATTTGCCAATCCAGTCATTTATGTGGTGGAAAATTTTGGAAGACGTAAAACCGTTGAACTCATGGCTCCTTTTGCAGACAGGGAGTTTTTTACTTCCAGCCAGAATGACCTGAGGTTTCATTTTTATCACACCGTTTATTCCCACACCCCGGGATTGAGTTATCAGTTGGAAGGGTATGATACGATTTGGTACGATACAGAAGGTCGATCCATAAAAGAATTCACGAACCTTCCGGCAGGGGATTATGTATTTCGAATTAGATCCAATGAATTAGGGACCACAGATGAGCTTAACTTTTCCATTGAGCAGGTCTGGTATAAAAAAGGCTGGATGTTTTTTGTCTATTTAAGCATTGCGGCCATCATCGGGTTTATTTTATACCAAATTCATTTGCGCAGGTTGAAAAAAGAAAGGCAGGTACTGGAAGCGGAACGGGAACGTGCCTTACGGGAACAGGAAGTGAGGTCAAATAACGAAAAGCTGAGTCTGGAACTTGTCAATAAAAGTAAAGAGCTTGCCAATTCGACCATGGGCCTGATCAGGAAGAATGAAACCTTACAGAATGTGAAAAGTGAATTGATCAAGGTGAGAAAAGATAAACCGGAACGCTTTTCCGGGAGAGACTTTCAAAGAATCATTCATCTCATTGATGTACAAATTACTTCAGAACACGACTGGGAGATCTTTGAAACCAATTTTAACCAGGTCCACGAACATTTCTTCAAAAAGTTGAAAAAGGAATTCCCTGATCTGACCCCGGGAGACTTGAAACTGGCGGCTTATCTGAAAATGAATCTCAGTTCCAAAGAAATTGCTCCCTTGTTAAATATTTCTATACGTGGCGTAGAGAATAAACGTTATCGGCTTCGGAAGAAAATCGGGCTGCCGGCCCCGGAAAACCTAACGGAATACATGATTCGGTATTAAGTTAAAAAATGACAATGGCGTAGTCGTGGTGAGGTCAAAAAATTGCTTTATATTTTAATTGAAAGTAAATTTACCCTTACAATCGATAGCCAAATTATGTTTAAAGCACCTTTCTCAATATTATTCCGTTCCATTACTTACTCTGGAGCATTTATCCTTTCCTTAATTACTGTTGTCTTTGCTCAACCTACCATTCCCACAGGGGTAGCCGGATTGGGTTATGACAGCCATGTTGAATTGAAATGGAATCAAACTTCAGACCCTTCCGTAAGCGGATTCCGGATATATAAAAAGGTATTGCCGGATGGTACTTTTGAACAAATTGGTTATGTCACAGCTTCGAAACCTGAATATATTGATTTTACAGGAAGAGTAGATCTTGATTTGGAATATGTGGTGAGGTCTTTAGATTTTGTGGGAGAAGAAAGTGAGGACTCAGATGTCGTTTCCGTTTCAACCTTTGAAATGACGGATGAGGAGTTATTGACCATGGTCCAGGAATATACCTTCAGATATTTTTGGGATTTTGCTCATCCGGTGAGTGGTATGGCCAGGGAACGAAGTACCACCTCGATTGTAACCTCGGGAGGATCAGGATTTGGTGTAATGGCCATCGTTGTGGGGGTGGAAAGAGGTTTTATTACCTATGAAGAAGGACTCGAGAGAATGCTGAAGATCGTTGAGTTCCTCGAAACGGCAGATCGTTTTCACGGAGCATGGCCACATTGGATGAATGGCGGGAATGGCAATACTATTCCTTTCAGTGAATTTGATAATGGAGGGGATATTGTCGAAACGTCCTTTATGCTCCAGGGGTTGCTTACTGCCCGTCAATATTTCAATGGTAATTCAGAAGATGAAACAATCTTATTTAATAAAATAACCCAGCTATGGGAAGAAATGGACTGGCGTTGGTATCGCAAGCAAACTCAGCAAATTCTGTACTGGCACTGGTCTCCTAATTATGGATGGCAAATGAATTTCCAGATCCGTGGGTTTAATGAAGCCCAGATCGTTTATCTGCTTGCCATTGCCTCACCTACGAATTTCGTGCCACCAAGCCTATATCACGATGGATGGGCAGGAGGAAACTATACCAATAACAACACTTTTTATGGATTCCCGGTGGAAGTAGGCCCTACTTCCGGGGGACCCTTGTTTTTCGCTCATTATTCCTATCTCGGCTTTGACCCGCGTGGTATCAAGGATGAGTATACCAACTATTTTAACAAAAACTACTTTCACACCATGATGAACAGGGCTTATTGTATCGATAACCCTGAAAACCATGAAGGTTACTCCGATGTTTGCTGGGGGCTTACCGCAAGTGATAATCCATGGGGGTATCTGGCACACGAGCCTACTGCAGCCAGAGATAATGGAACGATTACACCAACAGCTGCTCTTTCTTCCATGCCATATACACCGCAATTGTCCATTCAGGCATTAAAACATTTCTACAGAGATCATGGAGCCGATCTATGGGGCAAGTATGGCTTTAAAGATGCATTCAATCTTGATGAGGATTGGTTTGCTTCCTCTTATCTGGCCATTGATCAGGGGCCAATCATCTGTATGATCGAGAACTATCGTTCCGGGATTTTATGGGATATGTTTATGAGCAACGAAGAGATCGCCCCCGCGCTGGAAGCCATTGGATTTGAACCGGACAGCACTATGGTTGGTTTGGAAACTCTTGGTGCCGAAACTATAGATATGACTATTTCTCCGATTCCTGTTGTCGGTTTGGCCAGCCTTCAATTCAACCTTGAACAAAAGGAGCGGCTCAGTATCAGTATGTACAACGTTTCGGGATTACTTGTAAAAGATTTTTATGTAAACCAGGATTTTATGCCTGGTCGCAACGAGCTCACTTTGGATTTTGAAAAAGACGCACAAGGACTCTACTTTGTTGTTGTTCAGTCGGATACATGGCGAACGACCATGCCGGTTTATGTTGAATAACGCTCCCTTTTTGTAACAATGGCGAAAGGATTTAACCTTTTGTCGCTAAAAAAACTTTTATCATGAGGAATTATTTACTTACTATTTTGGCCCTCTTGACAATGGCCTTTTCTGTGAATGCACAAGTTGTTTATGAAGATTTTGAAGGAACATTACTGAACTGGAACCCTTTTGGAGATGGTGTATTTAACGGAGCTGTTGAGAACCCCGCTACAGAAGGTATTAACAGTTCTGCTATGGTTGGTTCTTACACGAAATCCAGTGAACATTCCTACAGTTT
>QQUB01000294.1 GCA_008501835.1 Bacteroidota bacterium | reverse complement strand
GAGGTTTATATAATAATTGTGCTCTGGGGGCGATGTTCACTTCTCTATTGATATCCCTGTAATTGGCCCTGACACCTGCAGAAGCTTTAAATTCAGCAACACTTTCCTTTCTCAAGCTAAATGTACTCTGAACATAAGCCGACAATCTATTGACTTGAATATCATTCCTGCTTTTCAGTACAGAAATTAACTGAACAGCACTGGTATCATAATTCAGAGAATAACCGGCCGAATCCAGCCGTTCCCACTCATTGATCCAGTCATTCATCTGCTCCACCTGATACTTGGCACCCCACTGAAGGAAATTACTGGCTGTGGTTTCCGGATCATCCGGATATAATTGAAGTTCCAGTCCTCCTTTATGTTCAAGGTTATAGATCTTTACATCTAATGCATTTCGAACAAATTCATGTTGTGTACCTGTTCCCAATTCAGCGATGACTTCACCGAATGACTGGCTTCCCAACCCGGTTTCAATTTCACTCAAGCTGTATCGACCTATGATATCAATTCGTTCATTTTCAAGACTCTGAAATGCTGAAGTGAGAAATTTCAGATAAAACGGATTGTGATCACGCTTAGGTAAATAGGTAAGGGAAAGACCTCCCATACTGGTGGTAAAATCATCCACTTCCTGACCTTCGAATACACTATATAATTGAAGAGCAAAATTGATCAGACCGAGCGCTGTATTTCTGGTTTGAGGAGTAAACTGGTATACGCTGCGATTATAGTTACCCATGAGGCCAAGCTGCCAATTATAACTAAGGTCATAAGTGAGATATGCCTGAACATCCGTAAAATTGGGTTGATATTCACCCTCAATATCAAGTGTACCTAATAGATAACGAGTGGTCTTATAGCGTGCTCCGGCCAGATATCTGAAGCGCCGGTAATTACTACCTTTAATCTTTTTACTGCCTTCTACGTGAGCAGAGCCTCCCAGGAAGCTTACTCCTGCCGAAGCTTTCAGGCTGTCCGGCCGCTTGTATTTGATGTCCAGAACAGAAGACATTTTATCTCCGTAGCGCGATTCAAATCCCCCGGAGGAGAAAGTAAGATCGCGGATCAGGTCACCATTGGCAAAGGTTAATCCCTCCTGCTGACCGGCTCTGATCAATTGTGGTCTGTAAATTTCAAAATCATTTACATAAACCAGGTTTTCATCGTAATTTCCTCCACGAACATTATACTGGGAACTTAGCTCCCCTCCTGCCCCACTGTTGGTTCCCAGGGCAATATGCGGAAGCACACTTTCCAGGTTTCCTGTAGTAGTCGGCAATAATTTCAACTGAGAAACTTCTTCCCTGACCAAGCCAGCATCTTCAATTTTACTTTGGCGAACAACCACCTCTAAACCTGAATCCGCAAGTGCCAGCAGAACATCCACTTGTCTGGAGCGCTGGGCGGGAATCGGTTCTACCTGAGAAATAGCCTCGGTATATCCGATCCTGGAAAAAACAATTTCAAATCCCTCGTTAGCAGGGACATCAAGTGAATACCGCCCATTTTGGGAGGACTCTGTAACATTTGAAGTACCTTTTATATAAACGGTTACCAGTTCAATTGGCTCACCAGTGGAAGCATCGGTGATGATTCCGGTTACTTTTGCATTCCCGGATTGTCCATTAAGGGATAGGACAAAAAAGGAAAAAATAAACAAAGCAAACAGGTGTCTTAACATTTTGATCGAATTTAGGCTTTTCCAGTTATTTGTGTAAGAAAGGATAAAAATTGAGGAAATGAAAGTCAAACTTTGCCATTAATTGTCGCTTTTCTAGCCAAATAAGCAGAAAAAGGCAGTAAATCGTACAAAAGAGTAATAAATTCACAATGGAACGGCAAAGTCTTTTTTTGTTTCAACATTTTTTATATCTTTGCATCAACAAGAGGCAAAAATAAAAAAAACCGGCTCATCTGAACCGGTTTCAAAAAAACTTTGAGAGGCTATCTACATACCAAATAAGGACATCCATTGATGTCCTTTTTCTTTTTGTATTCATGAGATTATGTCCTGTTCACTTCCGAACGGGATTTTCTTTTTAGGTCAAGTCTGTAATTATTATTAGGTCGTCTTGGCCGTTAGCCACTCTTTTTTTCAGACTTTCCCCTTTTCACAATTCAAATATCGGTTTAATTTAAAATACGTTATAGTACAAATTATGGTTTTACTGGAGATAAATATATTTCTAAAAAAATCATAAAAACCTCAAAATCAATTAACTAACAAGATAGTAAATATGCTATTCCTTCACTTAAGCAGTTGTTTAGTTAAATTTTTCTTTTAAAAAAGAGCAAAAAAAAATACTGTTTCCTTTTCCAGCAATAAAAATTTCTCCCTAAACCGATTCAATCTTTTCCACAGTCATTACTTCTGACTTTTAAAAAACCCAGGTGGACAGGTCGATAAAACTTGAAAAGAAAAATCTGTTCCCCGGTTTCATTTTCTGATGAAACTGAAACCTTAATTAGATTTTACCGTTAAAGAGATTTGAATTTATTATGACTCACAGAAAAGCAAGAAAGTTGTGGGCAAAAAAAAACCGGTTCTGTTGAACCGGTTTCTAAAAACTTTGAGAGGCTATCTACATACCAAATAGGATATCCATTGATATCCCTTTGAGTCTTTTATTCATGAGATTATGTTGCTGTTCACGGGATTAGAACTAGCATTTTGTTTGGTAGTAAGCCCTCGTTTAGGTCTATTTATGATTTGTTATTAGTGAGCCTTTGCTCGCTGTTTCTTTTTGATAATACAAATATGCAGTGAAATAATTCCCTTGCCTAGTACAAATTATGGTTTTACTGGAATGGAAAAACAACCGCCAAAAAACACAAATAACTGATTTTCAATTATATATTATTATTTTCATCTCTGTTTTTTACAGCAAAAGCAATTTTTTACAGGCATATTTTATTGATTTTTTTAAAAAAAAGCCCTTGAAACTGCCTTTTATGATAAAAAAACAGGGTGCCACGGCTAACCGCAACACCCTTTTTGTGTCATCATTCAGAAAGTTCTGATTAATTTTTTCATATTCCGGAGCATCGTACTAAGGGTAAAATACACTGGTTATAATTTCATTCCTATAGTACAGAAGCAATGCTTGAAAATTTCAAGCTTATGTAAAATGGGATCACATTGCCGATAATAAGTCAATGTCCGGTATAGAAAAACCTCAAAGTTCTGAAATGATCTGAATTAATAGTGTTTCATTGTGAGTCACGATACAAATATGAGGCAAAAAAAAAATCTCGAGAAGTACATTTTAAGATAATTCTGATGTAACTTTATTTTTGGTTTTTCGTATAAAAAACTGATTACAAGGTTTTTATTATCAAAATAAAACCAAAAATCTGTTCTTATCAGTATTTAATTTTAATTTCGATGCTAGAAAGTAGACTTGTAAAACACATTGAAGCACTATCCGCAAGGGAAAGAGAACGTTTCCGGTTATTTGTCAAATCCCCATACTTCAATCGTCATCAAAAAACGATCGAACTCCTGGAAATTATCCTTAAAGCACTTAACGCCTCCAAGCCGAATCTCAAAAAGGAAAAGGTGTATTCCAAACTGTTCCCCGGAGATAAATTCGAAGAACAGTCCCTCCACAATGTCATGTCCTATCTTAAAAAACTATATTACAGGTTTCTCTCCGTTAAATATATTGAAGAACAGGATTTTATGGAACCTTTATTCACCCTGGAAGCTGCCTATGAAAACAACCAGTTCGACCTGCTCAAAAACCGCGGAAAACAGGTGGAAAAAAGCCTCAAAAAAAATGATTACCAGAATAATGAATTCTTTTATACGGATTACCGGTTAAATTACCTGCTGGGATACTATGCAGCCCAATATGAAGACAGGACCAAATCCGCTTTGTTCCAAAAAATGCTCAATAGCCTCGATCGATTTTATATCATTGAAAAATTGCGGAACAGTTGCCACCTGACGGCGAATATGATCATGTTGAACACCAACTATGATTTCCATTTTCTGGATGAATTACTCGATTACCTTCAGGAAAATATGGAGGACTTCAACAATGATCTTTCTATTATCATGTATTATACGATACTGATGAGCCTGAGAGAAGAAAATAATCCCAACCATTACAAAAAGCTGATTGATATCCTTACAAACGACGTAAACGGTTTATCCTCAGAGGAACAGGGTGACCTCTATTCTTTTGCCAATAATTACTGTATTCGACAGATTAACAGTGGAGATAGTAATTACCAAAGAGAATTATTTCAACTGTACAAACAAGGCCTGAAAACCGGGCTTATCCTTGATAATGGTATTCTGTCGGAATGGAATTATAAAAATATTACATCACTCGCCTGTAGTCTGAAAGAATTTGAATGGACTGAAAACTTCATTCAATCCTACAAGGACAAACTGAATGCTCCCAGAAGGGAAAATGCCTATAATTATAACCTTGCGCACCTTTACTATAATAAAAAAATGTATAGTGAGGCGCTTTCGGTACTACTTCTGGTTCAATTCACTGATGTGAAATATCACCTGAACACAACCTTCTTGCTCCTCCGGACCTATTTCGCCCTTAAGGATACAGAAGCAGTACTATCACTTATTGAGACCTTCAGAATTTATGTGATCAGGAACCAAAAAATGACACTGGAACTAAAACGTGGATATACCAACTTCCTGAAATTTGCCAAACAACTAGTTTTGTTGAAACACCACGCCAGCACTTACCCCAAGGATAAACTCCGGGAAAAACTAAACGCACTCAAGGCCAAGATCGAATCGACCAAAAACCTGATCAACAGGTATTGGCTGCTTGAAGAGTGTGATAATTGATGCTGGTTGCTGGTTACTGGTTACTGGTTAAGAAATACTATTTTTTGGAAAAATAGTATTTCTACTAAAGACTGTAGACTGGTACTGCCAACAGGTACTGATGACTGAGGCCTGTGGACTGCCGACTGAAGACTGTCGACTAAAATCCACCTAACATCATGTTTGAGAGGTTTTTGACCGTTTTTTAGGTTATTCTGCCTAAGGAATGTTAAATTTGAGAATCCCCCCCCAATTATGATAATGAAAAACATCTCGCATGAGAACGGAACTGAGACCCTGGTTACCCATCCTGCCAAAATCAGCATTGTTGGCACTTTGTATTATTTTTCCTCTATTATTATCCGCTCAGCAGAAGGCATTAAATCACCCACCAAAGAGAGAGTTCCGAGGGGTTTGGGTTGCAACGGTTGCCAATATCGACTTTCCCGAATCCAGAACGACCAACCGGATCGCACTTCAGGAGCAATATAAAAACATGCTGGACAAGTACGAGGCTCTGGGGTTTAATGCCATACTTTTTCAGGTACGTCCGGCGGCAGATGCTTTTTACCCTTCAAAACTAGCACCATGGTCAGTTTATCTTACCGGCCAGCAAGGGCTTGCACCTGAAGAGAATTTTGATCCCTTAAAATTCATGGTCGAAGAAACCCATAAAAGAGGCATGGAGTTCCATGCATGGATGAACCCCTACAGGGCCACCATGAACCTGGACAGCAGTCAGTTGTCATTCAACCACGTTCTATTCCAGCACCCTGACTGGATGATTGAATATGGAAGAAGATATTATCTGAATCCCGCTATGCCTGAAGTACGAACACACCTTGTAGACGTGGTAGCCGAAGTTGTTGAAAACTATGATGTAGACGGTATCCATTTCGACGACTATTTTTACCCATATCCCAGAAAAGGTGAGATTTATCCTGACAGCCTGGACTTTCGTTTTTACGGTGCATTTTATGATGACATTGGTAATTGGCGGAGAGATAATGTCAATAAATTGGTGGAAAGCGTTTCCCAGAAAATTAAGGAGTTAAAACCTCATGTGAAATTCGGAATCAGTCCTTTTGGAGTCTGGCGCAACAGAGAAGATGACCCTTTTGGTTCGGCCACCCGTGCAGGGGTTACCTGTTATGACGACCTCTATGCAGACGTAATTCACTGGATGAGAAATGGATGGGTAGACTACATTGCACCACAATTATACTGGCACATTGGTTTTGAACCTGCTGACTACGCCATCCTTGCTGACTGGTGGACTATCCAGTCCGGAAAATGCAATTTATACATTGGGCAGGCAGCTTATAAAGTAGGTGAAAATCCGGAGCCTGCCTGGCACGATGGTAACGAAATCCCCAGGCAGATTTTTCTCAACCGGAGCAACTCAAAAGTTCTGGGAAGCATTTATTTCAGTTCAAGATCCATCCTAAAAAACCCTTTCGGCTTAAAGGATACTCTCGGAGTCTAT
>QQUB01000233.1 GCA_008501835.1 Bacteroidota bacterium | reverse complement strand
TCATAAATCTGAATTACACAAACATATTAAACAAAATGCAAGCCATGCCCTTGCAATAGAAATGGAAGGTCTTGGCTTTTTGACAGTTTGCCGTTCTCGCCCCTCCGTCAAGAGTTTATTGCTTCGGGGAATTTCAGACTTAGTCAATGATAAGGGAGAAATGGACGGGCAAGGATCTCAACCCTATGCTTCGCAAAATGTGGCGGCCTTTCTATTTGGGTTCATAGATGAACTTGAAACCCTTTCTCCAATTGTCGAACTTACACCTGATCTCCAATTGATAGAAATAATGTGTAAACTTTATCCTAGGGGACTTGAAGACCAGGGGATATGGACTCGTGCCGGAGGTAATTTATCATTGGTAAGACTAAATAGTACAGGGAAAGGCCAATGGGCAGAAGCCATTAGATTACTCAAACATGGTGGAGGCGGCAACCTCACTCTAAAATCACTTGTAATTGCAACACTTGAAGATTACCCCAGTAACAATGATGTAGAACTCCTTTTATCCAATTTTTAAATGCCCATTGTGGAAACAGATCTTCCTTCTCTGTTATTTATTTGAATATGAATATTGAATGCCTTACTACATGATCCTGTATTAAATTAATTAGAATTCATTTTTTTTCTTCTTCACGAAGTTTTTGAATTTTGTTAATTACTCTCAGGGTGTGATTGAGTACAATATCACTTTTAGCAACAAGGGTTTGGATCGTAGGTTTAACCACTAAGTCAGGTTTAATTCCTTCATCCTCTTCATAAAAGCAGGGTGTATAAAGGCGAGTCGTTGCCATTTTACCTATTATCCTTGAGTGTCTCAATTCTTTAAACATACTATTGGCATGGAAGACTTTAGTTCCACCGGTTTCGGAACCAATAATTGCTCCCAGTTGATAACATCGAAAAGTGGCTGCAAAGGAAGATGAAGCAGAAAAAGACCTTCGATCGATCAATAAATAAAGATCTCCTCTGAATTCATGAAACATTTCCTTTGGTGGCTCATTATACAAAAGCTCTTCGGAAACAATAGTACCAGGTTCTTTGACAAAAACTGATTTAACATCAATGGTATGAGGACGTCTGGAAAAATGTGCTGAATAAAAGTTAACAGAGGGAGCAATGTTTTTAAAATATTCCTTATAAGCTTCACTAACTTTCATTTCTGAACGAGCCATCGTTTTGAAATACTTATCGGAAACATAATGCAATAAATGAGATACCTCCTTGGGGTAACCACCTGTATTGCCTCGAACATCAATAATTAAGGATTTAATTCCCTCCTTGTTTATTTTCCGAAACATATCATTAAGGAAAAACTCAAATTTTTTGTGGTCCCTGATAGCAAAGGAGTGAATTTTTAAAAGAGCTACGCCCTCCTTTACTTTTTTGTATTCATAAGGTTCATGAATATTGGTCTTTTTGGTTTCATATTTTTCATCCTCCTTTTTTCCCTTCACCCATTTATCGTAGAGAATGTAATTTACCGTGTGTTTATGTTTTTTGTCGCTGAAATATTCAAGTTCAATATCAAATAATTGGCCAAAATACAATAGCAGGTAAAAGTCAAAATCCTCTTCAATAATGGTATTTCTGAAAATTTCCTGCTCATAGGAAACATAACGACTTATTTCTTTGATAAAAACAGAAGAAGTTACACCATTTAATGATAAAATTTCTGCGCCCAATGGAATTGTCTCATCAGCTCCATAATTACCAATTATATAAAGTCGGTTTTCTTCAGTGATATAAACCTTATAAGGAAAAACCCCGTTTTCCTTTCGGAGTTTCTTAATCCAATCCTGTGGATAATAAACCGAGGTATGACCATCTTTCAAGGAAGTGAAAATAGGAGTTATCAATTTATAAAAATGAAGCGCACTCATTGGTTCGTTGATGAGGTTCCTTGTACTATCTATCAATTTATTCAGGTTAGCTTCTGAAATATGACGATAAGGAGAGGGGTGTGCCTCGATCATAGCGACCATTTCCTCAAAGTCCTTATTTAGTTTTTTTGAAGGTATTAATTTGTCTCCTTGCGCACTAATTGTACCAGATATGAAGGCACAAAAAAGAAATATGACAATAGATTTTAAATGCAAAATTCTTTAATTTAAAAACTGAAGTTAATTAAAAAGATTTGTTTTGGCCATCTCCACATATTGAAAATCAATACCTATTTCATCATACTTAGAACAAATGGGGATATCACAACAGCACAACGAGGATGGGTAGTTTGCAATTCCTTTTCCCATTTATCAAATTGCTCTGGAGCCAATTCAGCTTGAAGACTCTGAACATCAAGGTTCTTCAATTCAGATCGGAAATCATCATCTTGAGCGAATTCCGTCACAAGCCAGTTTTCCGGTTTTCCCATCAAACCCGTTAGGTGTTTTTGATAGGCTTCATCGGCAAGTTTCATTTTCTTCTGCTCTTTTTGAGCATATGCTTCAATCGACATGCCTTTTGAATTCTCACAACTGCAGATTTGCTGGAAAAGGTTATACGGTTCAACTGATTCATGGACAGCAGTTGATCGTTTGGAAGCATTACAACTAACGATAAGCAATAGATAGAACAAACCAATTGGTAAGTAAAAATATTTCAAGATTTATAAATTTTCTGGGTGGTTCATTTATTTTATTATGATAAAGCCTATTATCAAAATGACTCAATTAATCATGCCTTCTCCCTCACGCGGTTTAATCTGCCACTCTTGCATGTCAAAATGCCGATCTCCCAGAATATGACACTCTGAAATATTTTCTAAAACATTATTAAACAAGGCCATATTCACCGTGCATTCCTCACTATCAGAATAAGGAAGTTGCAGCCCCTGAATGATCATCTGCCCAAGGGAAAAGGGAACCAGCTTAAAATCTCCAAAATGACTTTTTATCATTCTTGCTAAAACCATAAATGGTTCAGACATTTGTCCAACAGGTGAGACAGTCACAATATTAGTTGTAGAATACTTCCTGTTTGGTGTTTCTCCAAAAAGAATGGTTTTATCGGTGGCAAAAATTTGAAAATAGGGCCCTAAGAGACTGATTGCAAAATTTAACTCCTTCAAATGAATAACCGAGTCAAAATCCTCCTCTTCAAAAATGATTCTTCCGTTTATGGATGGTTCTTGTCCCATTGTGGAACCTATGACTTTTTTCTGAAAAACATCCTCTAGGCTATCACTGAAGTCTCCCCATTTCGCCTGAAACTCCTGTTGGTTATGAATGTTTTTGACTAATAATTCCTCATATTTCTTCAACCCCTTAAAATCTCGATAGCAATTATTTATTTCATTTTTTTGTATTCCGATAGGGTAATATTCCCTTATGGTTTCATAGAGGGGCCAAAAATCATAATGCTCAGCATCAAATTGAAAAAAAGTTTTCGTCATAAAATTTGAGATTAGAAGTTTTAAACGTTTAAACAAATTTACTCTAAAGAGCCAAATTAACCCAAGGAAAAATGCTTTCTTTCATCCAAGGTGAGATGACCAGTTAACCGGATTTATTATTTAAGAGTTAACTGGTCATCAAATTTAAGTCAAATAATCACCTTTACTTAATAGGCATGGACACAAGGTAAAATGCCTAAAGGAGTAATCGTATAATTTTGCTCTGGGATATTTCCGAAACAAGCTCCGTATGAAACGGATGAAGTAGCGTTGCCCCCTGTTAATTCACTTAATTCTGACACAAAATGAGCTTTAAAGGCTAGTTTTGCATCCAGGCCAGAAAAAACAGATAGCCCAATATCGTCAAATACAGCAATCCGTGCATTATCTGTTGCGTAGGCCGCCAATTCAGCTGCTTTATCTGCTGTTAAAGGGTTTCCATATGAATCCTGACCATTTACCTGAACACACATCTCCGGAATTCTATATTGCATAAAAGGAAAACCAATTTGCTTATAAGCATGTAATATTTCATTTACCTGAGTTGTATAACCTGCACCCACACTAACAAAATTGAATGAAGATTTACAGGTATGCGAATTAAGAAAACCTGATTCAGCCAAAGCCAGTTCAGCATCAATACATTCTAATAATTCTTCCCCTTCAGTTTCTTTACATTTAAATGAAATCCCCAAGCAATCTTCCAGCATTTCAACATAGCCTTCCCAGAAGGCTTCTTCAGTAAGCACCTCAATATTGGCAAAATCTATAACGGCCTCAAGAATTTCATTATTACTATCATTGTCTGAGTTGCAGAAATCAACCAGTTGAACTCCTTCTTCAATCCACTTGTCGAGCATCCAAATCTGGGTTTGCGTCTGGTTCATGAACACTTCATTTACGACCAAGCCTGTGTAAAACTGATCAAACCCGCCTGGTAGACAATCATATCCGATCAACTCAGTGTTCGTTTCGGTTGTACTTCCTAGGTAAGTAATAGTTGTTATTCCATCGGCCTCCACGATTTGAAACCAGTCTGTGGTGGTTTCGGTTGTCATCCAAATTTCCCAGCATTCCTCACCAACCCTCAACTCGTCTTCTACGTCACCGACGTAATTTCCAGCCTGGTAATAAGCGGCAAAATGGGTTTCACCTTCTTTTGACCCTTTAATAATTCCTGTGAAGGCATCAAAAAGCGCGTCTTCGTCTCCTTGTTGATGCAAGGCATGCATTTGTTCTTTAAAGTCCAACCGAGGGAGTAAAAATAAATCGAAATTATCGGTCACCCCTTTCGGACTTTCAAAAGATTTTTGAAAATAAAGGGCGGTGGTTTTGTCCTGACCATCTGATTTCAGATTGCCGGAATCACTTTCATTGACTAGAGAATCAATCGTAGTTGATTCTGTAACAGGCTCCTTGGTACATCCATTAAAAAAGAGCATTTGCAAAACAATCAAACTCAAAAACCATAGTTTGTTCATAATGATTTATGTTTAAGGTTAAAAAATACTATTCAATGCTCGTAGCAAGCCATGCTCACTAAAAGTTAATTAACCCACCGTCATATGTTCTGCCTGAAAAATCCTTGCATTAGGGGGATCTTTACTATTAGCAGAGGTTTGTAAATGTTGTTTTACTCAAAAGCTGTCTAGGTTTATTATCATAAACCAAGAGCGATCCTGCTTTTTGTACCTTTAAGCAAAATGGGTGCTTAAAGGATTGCCGTAATGTTTGTTGGAATGGTTGTTGTTTTCATTCCGGTTTCAAATCGCTGAGTTTAGCGATCAATTGTTCCATGAATAATATGAGCTGTATTCACATCGCAAAAAAGGGGGGTTTCTCTTTTCTGCAAAGACAATGTTAAGGTGTTTGTACTAGAGAACCCAAAATCAACCTGAAAAATTGTTAGAGGCTAAAAATTTTAACATTTCCACCCAAAGATTTTCTTCTGCCCTCTAATTCTCTAAAAAGTTTAAGCCATGTCAAAGATAGATAAGTCAGGTTGTTTTCCAAAATATTATGTCTAATATTTTAGGGTCATCTTATAAGGTACCATAAATTCAGGCTAAGATGTTCCTTTGTTTTATGGCAAAACATACGAACTCTATCGAGTACCAGTTAAAAAATCTAGGCAAACGGATTCGCCAGATCAGAAAAGAAAAAGGCTTTCGAAATTACGAACAATTCGCCTATCAACATGACTTCAATCGCTCCAGCTATGGAAGATTTGAAAGCGGTGAGGATCTACGCATGAGCAGTCTGCTGAAAGTACTAGAGGCTTTTGATATCAGCCTGGAAGAATTTTTCAGTGAAGGATTTGAGCCGCTTGAAAAGGAGGATGAGTCATCGGGTAAATAAATAAGTACATTCCCGGTAAAACAACAAAGGCAACCTGTCTGGCAGGCTGCCTTGTCTTTGATTTGAAATTAGAATCCTAGTAGGTTCAATAGATAATCCCATAACTCATGAGACTCTTTCATTGCCTGAATATAGCCATAACCCTGAGCAAGGGTCTGTAACGGCTTCTTTCTGATTCTCTTCCAAATCTTTCGCCATCCTTTTTTCAAGGATGATTTTCGATTCTTCTCCATCGATGGTCAATGCATTTTACGACCAGAAAATGATGGTGAAAATCGAACCAAATAAAGTTACTCATAAGAAATAACAAATTTGACGACCAGTTTTTGCTGTTCGATTACTGAGTCTCTATACGATGGTGACAGTCTGGAAACCCCGCAAAAAAAATCCATACACACTTCAACCACCCCTTTCACTCAGCATGTTGTTACCAAAAAGACGGTCATTCCCGTCTTCGGTCTTGTAGATAGGGATAACCCTCCCTTTAAATTTCTACGACAGAAATAATCCTGCCTATTAAGGGGCGGGGTTTATCAAACAACCAGCCTT
>QQUB01000848.1 GCA_008501835.1 Bacteroidota bacterium | reverse complement strand
GGTATAGACCGGAAGGCCTTTATCCTGGGTAAGGTGGATAAATCCTAAAGATTGATCTTCCCGGAGACGGATGGATTCTTTGATTTCCGGAAAAATATCCGAAGAAAATAATGAACCCTTAAATTCCAGTGCCGAAGCATTGAGTTTGTCCAGTTTATTGAGACTGAATGGCTTTAATTCGAAATAAAAAGAATCTCTCTTATAAGCGAAATTCTGTGTGCTGTCCCGGAAGTAATAAACGTAGGATTTGCCCTTACTTTGGAAGGAAGGGAACATCTCAATATCTTCTTTTCCGGATTTATTATCCGGAGAATCAATGAGCAGGGTTCCACTGGCATGTTCAATCCTGGAACCGATAGAATAGGCTAATGGCTGCTTGTTTTTGTCAAGACCACCCGTTGGAACAAATAAATCAAAATACCGGATGGAGTCACCACGGATATTAAAGTTTTCATAATCAAAATGAAAATCTTTGCCTTGCATCGAGGTAAATCCGGCAAAGACTTTACCGTCAGCATCAAAATTCCTCACCTTTTTCATCAGCAATTGATTGCCCAAAGGTTTCATGGCCACCCGGTTTTTCTGACTGAAGATGACTCTTTCCACTCCATTCACTACCATATCCAGCCTCCCCATTTTCATCGCAGCATTAATACCCCTGGTATCGGAAATGATTTTCAGGTGATCGTAATCCACAAATTCACGATCTGCATCAACATAGTGCATCACCTTTTGCTTCACTTCAATCAATTGTTCTTCCGGATCATAGTCCACAAATCCGCGTGCCACCAGATCATACAGCAGAGATTCAATATTCTTTACCGTAAATTTTGAATTAATTCTACTAGCTAACAGGTTGGCATTAATGAAGTTAGTGCCTTCATATTCAACTGTTGCTTTCATGATGGCCAAGGGGTTTGCTGTGGCGATATTTTGAATTCTCTGGTAATCACCTGGGTTGAAGAATTGAAGAGACTCAAATTCAACCGGTCCTTTTCTGGCAATACTAACAGTTGGTTTACCGATGATCAATGAGTCCGTCTCAATGTAAACATCAATATTTTCGGTACTGATATTGAAATCACGATAAGAGTCGTAGAAAGGATTCCGGTCACTTCCACGATCTCCTCTTACCAGTTGAATTTTTTGTTTGTTGATGTCATACCTCAGATTTACAGATGGATGATTAATCGAGTCTTTTCCATAATATAGATTTGTTTCAACATTTGAACCAGAGATCAATTCACCACGACGAATCTTAAATTGTTCTGACTTCCCCTTGAGCACTGTTCTTCCCCGGTTATTGGTAATGATGATCTCGGATTTGTTTTGCTTGTCTCCATATCCGAAAACCGTGGTTCCATGAAGACGAAATCCTCCAACCAGCTTTACACCTTCCCCTACATTGTTAATATTCAACACCTTGGCATTGGATTCAAATCGTGGATAAGAACCTCCTTTTTCTGCGGAATATTTACCGAGTTTGTCAGTAAATGTGCCTTCCACAACATTGTTACCGAAATAAAGAGGATGGTGCATTTTTGAATTTCTGCTTTCATAAATACTTTTGATCACCTCTATTTCATAATCCCCAAGTTCGGCGTAAATGTTTTGATCGTATTCATATCTGGACCAATCAACTTTTCCTCCTTTTCCTACCCAAATTCTCTTCCCTGGGTAAAAAGCACCTGAAGTTTCAGAAATCATGATGGAGTCCTGAAGTCTTTTGGCTTTGATATCTGTTTGGGCATATTTAATGAGGGCCTGTTTGTCTTCATAGGCCAGTTCAAATTCATCTGATAAGGCTAACCAGGTAGTTCCCCCCTTTGGACTTTTTCTCAAGGTATTGCCGGCAAAAAGATCTTTGGAGAATTCGAGATAGGATTTAATGGGCTTGGCTTTTTCAACAGCCATATCGAGGATCATTTGATCCAGCACATTGAGCCATTGCTGTAACAGTTCAGTGCCATTTGCTCTTAATTTCAAGGCCACAAGACCATCAAGGAAATCCTGGAAATGCGGCTTGGCTCTTAAACCATTGCTTAACATTCCACTCGAAGTCTTGATCACTCTGGCTTTTTCTTCATCGGTGAAATTACCTCCGAGAAAACTAGCCTGGAAATTGAAAAAGGTCTCTTCCAGTTTTTGGTTTTTACTGATGGTCATCATTTCTTCCAGCTGGACCATGAATTCACCGGTATCTTCAGAGAATTGTTCCAGCTTCTGTGCATTGACCTGAAGTGAGAGACACAAAAAAGGTAGGAGCGCAAGGAAAAATCTATACATATTTCGATCAAATTTGGGTTTTGTTTGAAAACATGATATGGTTATGTTTTCAAACAAAAAAGCAGGTAACCAGGTTTTTTAGAATTACCAGCTATCAATTACCTATGACAACTTCCAAAAGAAGTCAGTTTTTTAATTATTTAATCAGCTAATAAATTTCAGGCAAGACCAATCTCCACGATGTATGGTTTCAAGGTGTTTAAACCCGGCTGAAAATGCCTTTTCGATAACCTTGTTTTCATCCTGGTGGAGTATTCCTGATACGAGCAGGTAACTTGCCGGCATTAGCCTGCTATATAACGCATCAAGTGAATTTAAAATTACATTTCTGTTAATGTTGGCAAGGATGATGTCATATTTTTTTGGAGGTACGTCCTCCAGGGTGCCAAGGAATGGTTCAATTTTGGTTGCCTGATTAATGGCAGCATTCTCAATAGTATTGGTGTAGGATTCCTCTTCAATATCAACTGCATCGATTTGGGCAGCATTTTCTTTATCCGCCAGGATGGCCAGGATTCCAGTTCCGCATCCATAATCGAATACATTTTTGCCCTCAAGAGGCAGGTCCTGCATCATTTTGATCATCATGTAGGTTGTAGCATGATGTCCGGTCCCAAAGGCCATTTTGGGTTGGATGACGATCTCATGCCGGATTTTTTCAAATGGAGGATGGAAATTGGCGCGTATCCCGCAATATTCATCAACAACCACCGGTTGAAAACCTGCCTCCCAAACGGCATTCCAGTTTTGACCCTTAATGATTTCTGTTTTGAAGGAGAATTCAAACTGATCTTTTAAAGCCAATAATTCACCGTTTATTTCTTCAGTGGAAACGTCAACATCCGGATAGGCCCTCCAACCGGATGTGGTCTCTTCAAATGCATTAAAGGGGAGTTGCTCCAAAAATGCAAGTAATATTTCCTTCAATTCCGGGGAAGACTGGATGTGGTAACAAATGTGATCTTTACTGGAACTCATAAAAAGGAATACTCAAATAGTTTTACGCCTAATTTTCTAGGTTAGTCCGGTACTTGATGGTAGCCGGAGCAATACCCACTTCTTTAGCAATTTCAAGGTCAGGGAAGGCATTTTCAATACCTATTCTGATAATTGCCAGGTGGTGTACTGCATGTTCATATGCATACATAAGTTCTCTTCCAATAGAAGTCGGAATAAGGGGTCTTTCACCTTCTGCAACATAAAGCAGGTCGGCTTTTACCTTGAGAAGGGTTTGCTCATCCAGCAATTCTACTTCTGAAAGTACTTTTTCAAAAGTTTTCATGGCATATTGAGGATTGGTTTCAAGCTCGAGGTCTCTTTCTCTCAAAGTATAATCAACAAGGCCTGAGGAATGGTATTTAAGCAATACCAGGTAAAAGTCCAGGATGTGCCGGAAATGCTGACCCAGGGTAGAACCTTTGAAAATGTCCAGCTTTTTGGAATACTGTTCGGGAGAAATATTTCCCAGTAAGCCAGTAATCTGGTGAATCATTTGTGTTGAACCTTGTTTGAAATCCATTTTCTCAAATTTTCTTTTAAATATGGGGCAAACAGAAATTTACCGTCAGCAAGATGCGGAACAGTTCCCCCATTGGCATTTTTGTTAACTAGAATTAGAATACCTCCTTGTTGTAAGCCTTAAGAGTGTTTTGTAAAAGCGACACTACCGTCATTGGGCCAACACCGCCAGGAACCGGCGTAATAAAGGCGGAATGAGGAGCTACGGTGTCAAATTCAACATCTCCTTTGAGTCGGTATCCTCTTTTGGCAGTGGGATCATCTACACGGTTAATTCCTACATCGATGATTACTACATCCTCCCTGACCATATCACCGGTAATAAAATCAGCCCGGCCAATAGCTGCAATAATTATGTCAGCTCTTTTGGTATGGTAGGCCAGGTTTTTCGTTCTGCTGTGACAGAGGGTTACGGTTGCATTTCCAGGGTTGTCTTTTCTGGAGAGTAATACAGCCATCGGTGTGCCTACGATATTACTTCTACCAACTACCACAACCTCTTTTCCGGAAGTTTCTATATCGTATCGACTAAGCATTTCCATGATTCCATACGGTGTGGCGGGCAGGTAACAAGGAAGCCCCTGCATCATCAACCCGAAATTGACCGGGTGAAATCCGTCAACGTCTTTTTTGGGATCTATGGCTAATGTTATTTTGTTCTCATCAATGTGATCAGGTAGCGGCAATTGTACGATAAAACCATCAATTTCAGGATTTTTGTTTAGATCGTCTACAATTTGAAGCACCTCTTCTTCCGAAGTGTCCGAAGGACGGCGAACGAGGGTAGAGGAGAATCCCACCTGCTCACAGGAGCGGACTTTGTTTCTTACATATACCTGGCTTGCAGGGTCTTCGCCGATCAAAACTGCAGCTAAGTGCGGGGCTCTTTTCCCCTCAGCTTTTATTTTTTCAACTTTGGCAGCTATTTCGCCCTTGATCGTTTTTGACAGTTCTTTGCCGTCAATTATTTGCATTTGTTTGGAATGTTTTGCTTTGAAAATAGTAACGACAAATGTAATACTATTATCTTAGAATTTGTAAAGAAAGAATAGGTTATACCACTCTCCAATAAACCTTCGTTATCTTTGTGCGGTTGTTTCATTTAAGGAAGCGACCAATTGTGTTTAAAATAAGTTTATGAAAAAATTCTTTACTGTTATATTATTGTTTACTCCTTTTTTCCTGCTGGCTCAATTGCAGAAATCCTTTCATCAGGTGTATGAAGTCAGTGATAGTGTGCAAACCCTTGAATTGAGGTTGTATGGTGAATTTGAGCATAAAGCGTGGGCGGGGAATACTATAATGTTACAAACCAAAGTCACCCTTTACGATGCCAATAATTCCATTCTTAAGTTTTTTATGGAAAATGGAAGATACGAAGTGACTTCTGAACAAATTGGCAACATCCTGTACCTGACAGCTACAGATCAGGAGAGGAGGATCATTAAGTCCGATGGAGTGGAGTGTTACGAGGTGGTTGAGCAAAAAATTTACATTCCGGATAGTTTTTTACCCACCGGGGATGATGTTTTTACAAAGGCAATAGAGGAAAACGGTACACATGATTAAGGAAGTAGAGATTAAGGTACGTCCCGCTTTGGTAAATGATGAAAAAACCATTCGCAGGGAGGCCATAAAAAAAAGTGGACTACCGGCTTCAAAGGTCGAGGATGTCAGGGTCCTGAGAAGATCTATTGATGCTCGTGGAGCAAAACCCTGGTTTCGCCTTCGAACTGCTGTATATTCTGAGGAGCCTTTTGTGGAAGAACCGGCATTGCTCGATAATTTTCAGGATGTAAGTGAGCATGACCGGGTGATAGTTGTAGGTGCCGGACCGGCAGGGTATTTTGCAGCGCTTGAACTCATTGAGTTAGGGCTCAAACCTATAGTTTTAGACAGAGGGAAAGATGTTCGCAGTCGCAGAAGGGACCTGAGGGCTATTCAGCAGTTTGGTGAAGTTGATCCCCATTCGAATTATTGTTTTGGAGAGGGTGGGGCAGGTACTTATTCGGATGGAAAATTATATACCAGGTCTCATAAAAGAGGAAGTATTATCAAGGCGCTTCGCCTTTTGGTCGAGCATGGTGCCAATCCGGAAATTTTGCAGGATGCCCATCCGCACATTGGCTCCAATAAGTTACCCGGAGTGGTTGCCAATATCAGACAAACCATTCTGCATTTCGGAGGAGAAGTTCATTTTGAAAGCCATGTAACTGATTTTTTACTTTCAGACGGAAGCATAAAAGGCGTGGTGGTTAACGAAAATCAGGAATTTAAGGCTGATGCTGTGATCCTGGCCACGGGACATTCTGCACGGGATATTTATCGATTACTAGCCAGGAAAGCTATCAAAATAGAAGCAAAACCATTTGCCCTGGGGGTCAGAATTGAGCACCCCCAATCCCTGATAGATGAAATTCAGTATAATCAGCCAGTCCGGGAGCCTAATCTGCCGGCGGCCAGTTACAAACTTGTTTGTCAGGTTGAGGAACGAGGTGTT
>QQUB01000597.1 GCA_008501835.1 Bacteroidota bacterium | reverse complement strand
TTTGACATGATGTAAACTTACGGAATTTTTCAATTATTGATCTGTGTATTGAAACAATAAAAGCCCGGCCAGTTATGATTACTGATCGGGCTTTGAGTAATTTTCAGCTTCTGTTCTGCTCTATTTCTTGAACATTCCCACAATCCAGACCAGCAATCCACCACCGACTACTGCAGTGATGATAGATCCCAGAAGGCCTCCGTCAGTAGAAATCCCTAGCAGACCAAATACCCAGCCACCGAGCACACCTCCTACGATACCTACAACGATATTCCCCAAAAGTCCAAATCCGCCACCTTTAAAAAGCGTGCCTACCAGCCATCCGGCCAAAGCACCTACAAGAATAAAGTAAAGAAAACTCATAATTATGTTGGTTTGGTTAAAAAGTCGATTTTCTGTTTTTGCAATATAATAATTAATGTTGGAAAGAAAGGCTTGAGACATGGGTCTTACCTTTTGAAGTCGCAATTTTCAGAAAATAAATCCCTGCTGGCAGGTCATTTCCTTCTAATTCCAAATGCCTTTTATCAATGTTTTTTCTTTTCAAAACACTTCTTCCTATCGGATCAAAAAGTTCGATTGAATTAATTACTTCATTCCCCCTTTTCAAAATAACATTGACTACAGAATTTGCAGGATTAGGATAAACCACCAGATCACTCTGAACTTCTGGGGCTTGTTCATTTAGAATTATTGGCTGGACACAAAAATGGGGGTTATAGTAAAAATCTCCACCTTCAAAATAATACAAATATGTTTGGAACATGGAATCTACCACCCTGGCCTTATCCGATTCATTGGTAATATCAAATTCACCTTCAATCCAGGAAATGGCAAAAGCTACCCTATTCGCTTCTCCCGGATGTAATTGAACTCCCTCATACCCCATAATGCCTACGGGACTATTAATTTGTTCATCATACCATAAATCTGTTCCTCCTGGTAATAGAGTTCCGTCAAATGCATGATCTGCAATTTCAGTTCCCAATTGATAACCGTTTCCTCCCAGATAAAGATGTGATCCATCACGCCAGCTACTATTTAAATATTGATAACTTTCCCAGGCATTTTCTGGCCAGCGTGCTCCGAGAGGCATTATGGTATCGCCCTCTGGCCTCAAATACATAAAACTTTTCATTGGAGAAAAACTACCATCTTCCAGAAGCGGTGGGTAAATAGTTTTTACGGCTATTACCCCTGGGTTTTCAGGAAAACTAATTTCAGACTCACAAAATTCATCGTCAGGCACAGCATTATAAATTATGAAAATGTCCTCCTCAGGAAGTGAAGCCACCCTATTATTGGTACTACACCCCAACAAACCATCTACAAAAAGTCCAATTTGTAGATTCTTAAGGGAAAAAAGGTTCTTATTCATAAAAGAAAAATGAAAAAACACGGTGTTGCCCAAAACTCCTGGCAAATCATGAGTAGAAGCCTCAGCCTTTATTTCCAACCCTAAATTGAACGGGAACCCCTCTGGATTCAATTCTGAATGATCATTAAACACCCACCAAACCCCTTCATCACCTGCAATACACGGGTAATCTCCATCTTCAGGGTTATAAACACTGTCACCATTTTTATCAAAGAATGGCGCATAGCCAAATTCATTTTCAGGTAATTCAAACCCGTGAACACCTTCGAAAAACGGATTCCCTGTAGCAGGCCACCCCAAAATTGATTCTGGAATAGGGTTATCAAACACCTGATTATCATAATAATCACCTCTGAAAACGCCAATATCATAAGCACTGCTTCGCCAAAACCGATTAAAATTATTCGATAAATTTATTTCATTGGGAATAGAAAGTAATGGCCCCGGTACGAAGCTGGTTGTATCCATGCCAAAGCCCTTTTGTGCTTTCCCCCTAATATTATATCCCGCGTCCATGCCAATCATCCATAGGCTCAATGCTTTTATTCCCGGTATAACCACATCTCCCTCCTTGATCCGCAATGGCAATTGTCCATTCCTGTGGTCCAGAAAATAGCCGCCGTTGATCAAATTGAGATGAATATTGTTGGTCGCAAGGCTGACGGTGTCAGAAGGGTAAACAGATTGAGAGAAAACGCATTTAGCGGAAGCCAAAAGCATTAAAACAGTCAAATATTTCAGGAGTCTCATATTTTCAGGATAGTTTTCAAATGGATAATTTGTATCAATTAAATCTCTTAACTGGACTTTAGACATATTAACTCAACATCTTATTTGCCCTTTTCGTACTCGCTGAATTCATTCCACCTGTACAGATAAATTTATCCCCCAAATCTCCCTGATTAAACGGTTCCAAAAAGTAAATTGGTAACAGATCATTGAGCACAACGTGATCGGTGAGCTGTTTCTGGGGTAGCAAAAAAGGAATTTTTTCCGGAAAACCAGCTCACTGATCAATTCACGTTGTTCATTGCTCAGCGATCTTGATCGTTTTTTTTGTTTATTAATCCTTTAGAACGGTTTTCTGTACAGGTAGAATTCATTCGGCTCGTTGCACCGAATGAATTCGGTGACTACGGTTTTCTTCGAAATCAAAACAATATTGATTTTCAGGATTCTTGCTATAATGGAACTATTTCAAATTGGCTAAAATCCAGCTTAATTCCTACTCAAAAATACAAATTACCCTACAGGTAACTCAACCTGAATTTATCATAAATCAGGTCTCAAAAAACCCATCATCACCTTATTCAACTCCTCCGGTCGCTCCACAGAAACCGCATGGCGGGCACCCTTGATCACTTCCAGCCTTGCATCCGGCAAAATCTTCACATAAACTTCCTTGGCTCCCACCGGCGTATAGTCCAACTCAGATGCAACCACCAATACCGGACATTTAATGCTTTGCAGATGCTTGCGAACACTCCATCCCGCAATGGCATTCACACTTTTGGTATAGTCTTTTACCGAATTTTCTGCCCAGCGATTGGCGATCAATTCTCTGAAGTGCCCCTGATCTTCTTCCGGAAATAATTTCTTACCCAAATACTTTCCCATCCATTTCATGCCCATCAATCGGGGAATTACTTTGCGGATCATTACGGCCTGACGAGCTTGCCGGGTATTCAACAAAACTTCATCCTGTGTATTGATCAATATGAGGCTTTTCACCATTTCCGGATAATCCACTGCCAGTTGCAAAGCCACCATACCTCCCATGGATATTCCAGCTACATGTACAGGACCTTCAACCTCCTCAATCAAAGCCGCAACATCTGATGCAAAAAGGGAAATACTATAAGTTGAGGGTGGTTTTTCGGTTTGCCCATGTCCACGGAGATCTACGGTCACAGTTTGAAATTTATCTGAAAAGCATTTTACCTGATCTTGCCAGTCACGAGTACTTGAGCCAAGCCCGTGAATGAATAACAAAGGTTCCCCTTCACCGGAGGTTTCATAATACAATTCTATTCCATTGAGGTTTTTGTATGGCATAATATTCGGATTTAATAAAGCACTTCAACAGTTTTCACACGTGTACCAACGGTATCCACTTCTGTATAGGAAAGGATGAGGCGACCACCTGCTCTTTCCATAATCGGAAATCCGCTTTCCCGGGAATGTGCCGTTTCCAAAATGGCAATGCTTTCCCCAATTGGCCCATCTGGTGACACCCATTGCAATCGTATTTCTGCGTTGTCTTCCGTTTTTTCCAACCAGGAAACCAATGCTTTTTTTTCATCCACCATAATGATATCCACTCTCCCTAATGGATTACCATTATCCAATTGGTAGGGTTCCTCAAAATTCGCTCCTCCATCGTCTGAAAAGGCAATTTTTACGGCAGGCTCATTTTCAGGCGCAGTAAACCAGGCTACTGCAATTGAATGCTCATGGGCAGCAACTGCAGGGCCATTAACCGGGCAGCCTGGAATCATCCAGTTATCGGCAAACACAGGCTCCGGATCGGTCCATTGACCATCTAATTGCCTGACGATATAAATATCCCTTATTTCAGTATCTGACCTGTCTCTGTAAACTGCTACCGGACCATTCGCGGTCATCACAACATCCGTCTGGCAACAATCGCAAATCCGATGGTCGAGTTCAGATTCTTCATATAAATTTCCTTCCCTATCAAATTCCCCTGACCGTAAAGTCATGGCACCTCCCTCCTGCTTTGTAAACCTTCCATCCAGCCATACTGCCAAAATTCGATCCGCACCTGATGGCATTAAGGAAACAAATCCATGCTCTGCGGCAATACTATCCCGATGAAGAATAAAGGAAGGTGCCCAGTCTTCTCCTTCACTTCCTGAAATGGATACACGGACATCATAATCATAGGTTCCCTGAGCACTTTTTTGCAACCAGTGTGCTGCCATTTTCTGATCACCTCCGGGAAAAACAGCCAAAGCCGGAAAATCAGCCCAATTGACAAACCAGTTGCTTCCCTGGGCAATTTTTTGAGGATCACTCCAGTTTTCTACATCCAGGGCACTCCACATCAAAGCATCGGTTGTATCGTTAAGGTATTCTATCCAGGTCAGGAAGGCTTTTCCGGATTCATCGACAAAAAGATTTGAGCACCCGCCGGATAAAGAATTTAATTCAAGTTCTTTTATTTTGAAAGACATGTTTTCATCACCTCCACTTTCGGCATTACAGCTGATGAAAAGGGTAGCCCATATGGTCAAAATTAAAAAGTTAAGGTATTTCATAATTCAGTGGTTTTTAAAAACTCATTCAACGCAATTTCGCAAAATATGCTAACTTTACCCACAAAAATTAGATCATGCTGAGAATATTCGCCACCATGCTGTTTGCCGGAATCCTTTGGATACAGGCAGAAGCTCAATTACCCAAATCCAATATCTATCTTTTTGAAGTTCAGCAGGTATCGGACAGCGCTTACAATTTCAATAATGCCAAATGGCTAACTTACTTCAACGAAAGAGGCTATAACAACCAACCGGCTTTTTTCAGTCCGACACAATTGTACATCAGCGTACAAACCCCGGCAGACTCTCAGACCGATCTCTACATGCTTGATCTGGATAAAAAAACCAAGGTAAAAGTCACAGAAACGGCAGAGGGGGAATTCTCTCCACAACGGATGCTGGACTATTACAGCTTTTCAGCTATCCGCCAGGAATATACTGGTCGTGATACGCTGATTCGCCTCTGGCAATTCCCTATCGACAGACTTAGCAATGGTCACCCTGTATTTAAATACCTGACCAACGTAGGTTATTATCACTGGATCAATGGCTCGGAAGTAGCCGTTTTTATAGTTGAAAATCCGAATTACCTCGCTATTGCCAATACCCGCACCGATGATGTAACGCCAGTTGCCACTAACGTTGGTCGTTGTTTTTCAAGGCTGCCAAACGGCAATCTCGTTTACGTGCAAAAAGGTGAGTTCAGCGATAACTGGTATTTGATGGAAAAAAATCTTTACCACACTTCCCAACAGCCACGAACTATTATTAAGACCCTCAAAGGTTGTGAGGATTTTGCGATGTTCCCGGATGGCACTTTTGTCATGGGTCGTGGAAGCAAACTTTTCAAATTTAACCAGTTCATCGACGAGGATTGGGTGGAAATTGCAGATCTGCGGTATTACGATATTCGCAATATTTCCAGGTTGGCGATCAGTCCTGATTATAAAATTGCCATCGTAGCAGACTAGCGACACCACAGTGGACTTTCAGCAGATTCTTTTGGAAATTCATGAAGAGATCCAGCCCTTTGCCGGTCATGGCAAGGTAGCTGATTATATTCCCGAACTGGGGAATGTCGACCCGGATAAATTCGGTATCCACCTGACTTTTCTGGATGGCAGGACCTTCGAATTTGGTGACAGTGAGGAAAAATTCTCCGTTCAAAGTATTATTAAGGTATTATCCGTTGCACTGGCCATTTCCTTCATCGGCAAAAAAATATGGGAACGCGTAGGGGTGGAACCTTCCGGACATCCGTTTAACAGTCTGGCCCTTTTGGAATATGAATCAGGGATTCCCAGGAACCCGTTGATCAATTCCGGCGCCCTGGTCGTTGCAGACATTCTGATTTCTCATTTGGAAAACCCGAAAGAAGACTTTCTTCATTTCGTTCGAAGAATGGCGAAAACCAATGATATTCATTTCAATGAACAGGTAGCTGCTTCTGAAAAAAACTGGGGTCACCGAAACGCCGCCATGGCTAATCTGCTCAAATCATTCGGCAATATCGAAAACAGCGTGGATGAGGTACTGGATTTCTACTTTCACATCTGCTCAATCGAAATGCCCTGTAAAGAACTGGCCCGGGCATTCCTCCCATTTGCGGATCATGGACGTGAACTCAGCATTACGGGAGAATTTCTAACTTC
>QQUB01000865.1 GCA_008501835.1 Bacteroidota bacterium | reverse complement strand
TTAAATCAGTTACTTTTTTTTCGAAAGAGGGAATTGTCAACCATCAACCGGGTTTGACAATTGAGTGAACATCCCAATTAATGGGACTAAAAGACATTCGATTGGCCAATCGAAATCGGCGATTGTAAATTTGTTTTGCGAATAGCAAAGTAAGGGAAGTAGGTTAACACAAATACCATAAAGATATTTGATAATAAATTCATTGAAAGGGAAATATGGGTTGGTCTTGATTGTATAAGTCCTTGGAAATCATTGTTTTGTAAAACAACAAAGGAGGGGAAGAAAACTTTCTTCAGACATATGGGTGCAATTTACTATTAAATGCCGTTAATAGCAAACAACCAGAGGGAATTAATACACATAAAATTTTTAATTAAATAAAAAATTACCGATGTGTAATATTGTCTTAATCAAATAAATAAGTATTTTTTTCAATATTATTTGCGGTCAGTAAGACTTGAAAAAATAAGTTGTCTCCTCCCGAAAAAATGCAATTGTTAAGTAAACGTAATTTTTACCTATATTGCAGAAAAATCAAACCACTTCAATGGACGCCGAAACGCAAGACCTTCCAACAGTACCTCTCAACGATCGAAAAGTAATCAATGGCTGGGCTTTTTTTGATTGGGCAAACAGCGCCTTTGCCCTGGTAATTACTGTAGCTATTTTTCCTACATATTTCACTGAAGTGACAGCAGCTGAGGTGAAATTCCTGGGCATTGAAATGTCTAATAACGCCCTATATGCTTATTCGATTTCTGCAGCATATGTACTCATTGCCATTTTATCACCCATCCTTTCCGGGATAGCCGATTACGGCGGGAAAAAGATGGTTTTTATGCGGTTTTTTACCATCCTTGGATCCATTGCCTGCATCTCCCTGTTTTGGTTTCGGGATACCTCCCAGGTGTATATCGGGGTCTTGGGTTTTGTAATGGGAATGGTCGGATTTGCAGGAGGACAGGTATTCTATAATTCCTACCTGCCCCAAATCGCTTCCGAGGATATGTATGACCGTGTAAGCGCTCGAGGGTTCACATTTGGCTATATCGGAAGTGTTTTGTTGTTAATCACCAATTTGGTCATCATTCAAAAACCGGAATGGTTTGGCTTGCAAGAGGCGGGTACAATGGCTGTGAGGATATCATTCATCATGGTAGGACTTTGGTGGATTGGATTTGCCATCATTCCATTTAAAAGATTGCCAAAGGATATTAAAGAAAAAACCAAAGGGCTGATATCCAGAGGATTTCTGGAACTGGTTAAGGTGTGGAAGTTTATTCAGTTTCAGAAACAAATGAAGATATTCCTAGCTGCCTTTTTCTTCTACAATGCAGGGGTTCAGACCGTTTTATACCTGGCTTCTTTATTTGCCAAACAGGAACTCAATTTTGAAACAAGCGAATTGATTATTGTGGTTCTTATTCTGCAAATAGTAGCTATTGGAGGAGCTTATTTGTTTGCACGATTGTCTGAAGTCAGGGGCAATAAACTTTCCATCATGGTGATGTTGGTCATCTGGATCGTGATTTGTTTTCTTGCCTATTTGGTGACAGGAAAGCTGGATTTTTATGCTCTCGCTGCAGGAGTCGGTATCGTGATGGGAGGAATTCAATCCCTTTCGAGATCCACTTATGCCAAGTTGCTGCCTGCAGACCTGGATGACACGGCTTCATTTTTCAGTTTTTATGAGGTGGTCGATAAAGTGGCTATCATCTTTGGGACTTTTATCTTTGGATTGGTTACCAATATGACCGGCAGTATGCGGACAAGTGTGTTGGTACTGGGGATATTCTTCCTGATAGGATTAGCCATCCTTTGGTTTGTGAAAATCGTTCGGGCTACCGGGCATGTTGCGGATATGGAGGTTTAACAGGTGGGAATACCTTCTCCAAAACTGAATTACCAATGTAGAAGTTTTGGGAGGATAATATCTTGATTGGGAGAAAATTACTCCGATTGATAAGTCGTCCTTGTCAAAATAGATCTGCCCAGGGTTAATTCATCAGCGTACTCCAGTTCCCCGCCAAAGGAAACTCCTCTTGCAATGGTACTGATCTTAATGTCCTTTCCTTTAAGTTGTTTGGAAATATAAAAGATGGTTGTATCACCCTCAATGGTAGGGCTGATGGCCATAATGATCTCTTTGGCTTCGCCTTTTTCGATTCGTTCCAAAAGGCCGTCAATAGTGAGATCAAAAGGGCTAACGCCTTCAATTGGGGAAATAACTCCTCCCAAAACATGGTACAAACCACGGAACTGACCAGTATCCTCAATGGCCATAAGGTCACGGATATTTTCCACCACACAGATCACGGAACTATCGCGATGTTTGTTGGTGCAAATGCTGCAGACCTCATTATCGGAAATGTTATGACATTGCTGGCAGGTTTTTATGTTCTTGCGCATGTTCAAAATGGCATTGGCAAAATCTTCACTTTTATCCACATCCTGTTTGATGAGATGAAGGACTAGTCGCAAAGCTGTTTTTTTTCCGATACCCGGCAGACTGGCAAATGCCTCGACTGCTTCTTCTATTAATTTTGACGAGAAGTTCATAGGGTAAAGATACGAAGATTGAATGAAAAGTGGGGTGCTCGCGATGCTCGCTGGTTGATATTGTTTAAACTATCATAAACCACGTCAAACGATTTCAAACCCTTATCTCAACAAATCCTCCAACGCTCCTTCCAATTCCGGAAATTGAAAATTAAATCCCGTTTCTTCTATCTTCCTGGAGGAGATCTTGGAACTATCCAGCACCATATCGGCCATCTCTCCCATAGTAGCTCTGAGGGCAAATTCTGGAACCGGTGCCATAATGGCTGGTTTTCGAAGCACTTTTTTGATGGTCCGAACCAGGTTTTTATTGGTCACAGGATTCGGAGCTACTGCATTGTAGATCCCCTTGACTTGGTCGTTTTCAATGGCATGGATGAACATTTGGCACATATCATCGATATGAATCCAGGAGTACCATTGTTTACCGGAGCCAAGCCATCCAGCTACAAAAAAATTGAAGGGCATGGCTATTTTTTCCAGGGCTCCTCCTTTTTCTGATAACACAATTCCAACTCTGAGGGCTACGCTCCTCAAGTCAGGTGAATTGACTTCCTGGTAGGCCTTTTCCCAGGCAATACAACTCTCAGGTAAAAAGCCTTTGGTTCCCGGAGGGGTAGTTTCATCTATCAACTCATCCCCGCGATCCCCATAAATGCCAATAGCGGTTGCAGAGCAATATACTTTTGGGAATTTTACCTTTTCAAAATACTGATTTAACAACCGGATACTTTTGGTCCGGCTTTCAATAATCTCCTGCTTTCGTCGCGCAGTCCAGGGTTTATCAGCAATGGGGGTACCTGCCAGGTTGATCACGAAATCAGCATTTTTTATGGCCTCCTCTTCGATAAAACCACTTTCCAGATCCCACCGGTAAGCTGGAAACCTCCCGCTTTTGTTAGCTCTTCTACTCAGCCAGGCAACCGTATACCCTTTTTCGGATAATAGCTCACTTAATCGTTTACCCACCAAACCACTGCCTCCGGCGATCAACACATTCTTTTGCATAAAATATTTTTTTGTTGAATCCTTAATGGACGAATTTACTTTAAAAACCTTATTTTAGAGCATTATTAAAATTCCAGTTTAATGAAAGTAAACTTGTATTGGCTCCCCCTAGCCATCGTTATCTACCTCTTCAGTTCTTGTGCAGGGGATCCGGTTGACAAGGAACCTGTCATCAACTTTAATAACGAAGGAAACCCCATTTATGTTCGATTGGCCAATGAACCTGATCGGCTAAACCCTTTGACTACCGTAAATACCTACAGCCGTACCGTAATTGAGCAAATTCATGCCAGTTTGATGACTTTTGATCCCGTCAGTCTCGAGATGGTGCCTCAACTCGTCGAAGGTGCACCAGCAGTCGAAGAACACGAGGACGGTACCATCAGTTATACTTTCCAGCTTCGTGGAGAAGCTACCTGGACAGACGGTAAGCCGGTGACTGTTGAAGACGTAGCCTTTTCATTTAAAGCTATGTTCAATCCTAAGGTAAATTCTGCTCCATACAGAGGATATTTTGATTTTATTGGAGATATTCTTGTTTATCCTGATGTGCCGGGGAAGTTTTCTGTTATTGCCAATAAGAAATACATTCTGGCAGAGCCTGCTATAAGCAATATGGTGGTACTGCCTGAGCATGTTTTTGACCCGGAACAGATAATGGCTTCCTATCAACTTTCAGACCTGGTGGATCCTGCCAAAGTCGAAAAGTTATTGAAGGATGATCCTGGATTAACTCAGTTTGCTGAGCAATTCAATGGTACGGAATTCTCTAGAAATAAAGATTACATTGTTGGTGCGGGTGCCTATGAACTCGATTCATGGGATGAAGGGAATAAGATCGTGCTCAAGAGAAAACAAAATTGGTGGGCAGATGCCGTTGTCGACAAAAATTCAAGCCTGATTGCGCATCCTGCCGAAGTGGTTTTCCGGATATTAAAAGACCAAAAAACAGCCTCAACAGCCCTCAAAGGCGGTGAACTGGATGCTGCCGGTCAACTGGATTCCAAAGATTTTTCTGAACTGAAGGACAACAAATTTGTGTTGGAACAGTTTGACTTACATACCCCGACGTCGGCAAATGTCTATTACATAGGGATAAACAATAAAAATCCTAAACTTAGTGATAAAAGGGTTCGTCGGGCTTTAGCCCATCTCATTGACGTTGATGCTGTTATTGAATTGTTATATGACGGATATGCTGAAAGACTTGTAGGTCCTTTCCCGAAAATCCGTCCATACTACCATAAGGACCTCCCTCTGATTGAATATGATGTAAATAAAGCTATTGCCTTGCTGGAAGAAGCAGGGTGGCAAGATAGTGACGATGATGGAGTGTTTGACAAAATGATCGATGGTCAAAAAGTAGATATGGAACTCAGCTACCTGACCACTCAGTCTTCCGAGTTTGGTTCAAAATTATCCCTGATGTTTCAGGAAAATGCCAGTAAAGCAAAAGTGAGGGTTAATATTTTATCCAAGGAATTCAGAGCAATTTCAGCGGATTTGAAAAACAGGGACTTTGAGCTGGTTTCCAGAGCTTACGGACTTGATCCGCTTCCTGATGATCCAAAACAATTCTGGCATACCAGCAGCGATACCCCTAACGGATCCAATCGTTGGGGTTTTGGAGATGCAGAATCCGATGCATTAATCGATTCGATTCGTACTACACTTGATGCAGCTGAAAGAGCAGTTCTCTACAAACAATTCCAGGAATTGTTTTATGAAGAACAACCGATCATTATGTTATTTTCCCCCAAAGAAAAGATTGCCATAAGTAAGCGTCTCAAAGGAGAGCCCACCATTTTGAAACCTGGATTCCTCGTGAATACCTTTGAAGTTTTGAAATGATTAAAATGGCAAATTGAATTAAAAAAGTATTTTTATTAATACTTACCATACAATCATAATTGAATTCTCGCACCCTGGGGCTGGGATTTCATGAAAATCAAAATCGTAAATCAAAATCTAAAACCATGAAACGTATCTATTTACTCCTCCTTGGATTAATAATACTGGCTTCTTGTACACCAGAGCCAAAAGAGACGGTAAATTGGACGAGAACGACCAATGAAGTTATTTTGCGCCTCGATGAAAGTCCGGACAGGCTCAACCCTGTACTGGCAACAACTGCTTACGCAACAGAGGTGGAATTACAGGTTTTTTCCTATTTATTATCTATTGAGCCCAAAACGCTTGAATTCATTCCTCAGTTAGCGAAATCATGGCCCGAAGAAAAGGAAGTTTCTGATGGTCCTATGGCCGGAAGTCTGGCCTATACTTTTGAAATTTTTGAGGAAGCTGTCTGGGATGATGGCACTCCTGTGACCGGTGAGGATTATGTCTTTATGGTCAAAACGGTTTTTGTTCCTCAATTGGCTACCCAGAGGGTCAAACCATATTTTTCTGTCATCAAGGATATTGAGGTTGATGCGGATAATCCAAAGAGATTTACTGTTTTTACGGAAAAAACGGATAATGTGGTAGAAATCCTTTCCAATACGATGTTCGTTATTCCGGCTCATGTTTATGACGCTCAGAATGCGCTGAAGGATGTCCCATTGACAGACTTCCTGGACCAGGAGAAAATGGAGGGCATTTCCAAGGAAAATCCGGCCATACAGCAATTCGCTGACGAGTTCAGTTCTTCTAAGTTCTCACATGATGCTTCTGCTATTTCCGGTAGCGGGCCATATCGCCTCGAAAGCTGGGAAACTGGAAAGGAAGTAGTCCTGGTGAAGAAAGAAAA
>QQUB01000601.1 GCA_008501835.1 Bacteroidota bacterium | reverse complement strand
GATGGCATAAATGCAAATATTGCCTTCTTCATCTTCCGCAAGTGCACTGGCAAATCCCACAACTTCATCATCCGGCAGATCTGCACCAAGGTTTTCCCAGGTGTCAGTAGTAGGATGGAATTTCCACGTTTGTGGGGAAAATGCTCCCGGAAGATCGAAAGGGTTAAATGCCCACCAACCGCCAAAAAGATAAATATCATCGCCGTAAGTAACGGATTCTGCAGACATTTTACTATCAGGCATATTGCCTTTTTGGGTCCAGGTATTGGATTGTGGTGAATAAGCGTAAACCTGATTATGGGTTAGTCCTAAATAAATTCCGCCCATCACATAAATCGTATCATCATAGACTTCTGAAGCATAAAATCCACGGGGTTGCGGCATGGCTTCCCTGATCACCCAATTATCTGTTTTAGGTAAATAGACTAATGTGGAATCCACCCATGTATCATTTATTCCACCAAAAATATAAATGGAATCTTGAACAACCTGTGCCTGGTGCCAGTTTATTGGGGTTGGCATGGCTGCTTTTTCTACCCATGTATCTGGATTTTGAGGATCGAACTCAAAAACCTTGTCTGATTTTCCTTCAGGGTCTACCCCTCCAAAAATAAAGATCTTGCCGCTATATACTACACAACCTGGTCTGTATAGAGGTATAGGAATATCTGTGCCGGTACTCCAGGTATTCTCTGTGGGTTCGTAAATTTCAACGGTTCTCAAAGTTGGTGTGCCGTCGTAATCAATGCCGCCAATGACATAAATTTTTCCATCCAAAACAGCAGCAGATGATCCGAATCTTGGGGTAGGCATAGGGGTAAGCCCGGATTCCTCCCATTGAGCAAACCCCTGAAAGCTGAAAAAAAGGAGAATCAACCCGGAAAGAGATTGAATGATAATTGATTTTTTCATTATTCTATATTTAAATGTGATAATAAAATTCAATCCAATTCAAATGGGTTATCCTGTTATGGGCATGAATAATTTTGAAAAGATGTTCGTCTTGGATGTTGAAAAAGGAAGATTCCGTTGAGGTGTTCTTGTCTGGATGTACGAAGAAGAGGAAAAGCAGGGAAGTGGTTTGACAATCAGGGAGGTATGATGTTCTTTTAGGAATTTATCAGTCTTTAAAATTAAGGGTTTTTGACTTCAAATCAAAATTTCCTCAACGTTTGATGGATTGAAGAACAGGTGCCTGAAATAGTGATGAGAAGGGGAACCGTCGTAAGCAGGAATTATCGTTTTTTCCTGATTCGAAGGTTCGAATTTGAAAAGAAATATAAAAAAATTCCCGGGCCACCCATTGAGAATGAGGCAGGATAATTCCTTACCAATGATCGCGATACCGGTCAGGCTGACCTGCTTTTCAGCCACCTCATTAAATGACGTGAACCCACTGGGGGCTCGGGAATTGGTTTTTTTTGAGTTATCCGAGAGGCAAGATTTACGACATTCAATTTTGCTTCTGTTTTTTTATTGTCGGAAAAACCTCCTGAGCGTTTGTTCTGCTTTTAAAAAAAGGCCCAATCAGAATGGACTAAAAATAGGAATTTAGGGCCTTAATGGATTGTATAAAACGGACATAATTTACTCAAGTTGCGATGCACCATGAGCAAAATTCAAAAATCAATTTACAATTAACAAAAACTGTGGGTTACAGCCCTTATTCTTTTGATGCTTGTTTTTGTCAAATTGCGATTTTACGCAACTTAGGTTAATTAATTTTTCCTACACCGGGAGTGTGTTCGAGCAATTGAAGCGCTAACTGATTTTTGGAATCCAGAACTTCTCCTGGTAATATGTTCCAGAAGTCTTTATAATCCCGAATAAAATGAGATTGATCGAAGTATCCGGCCTTGTAGGAAATATCTGTCAGTGATTCAAAATTCCCCTTTTTGATTATAGCAAATGCCTTGTAGAAGCGGATGATGCGCAAAAATGTATAAGGATTCATCCCAACGGATTCGCGGAACAGTCTTCGAAAATGACGTTCACTATACCGGGATTCTTCCATAAGACCTTCCAGGGAAATTTGCCCCTGTCCTTTTAGGATCTTTTCAACCGGGCCGGAAATAGCGTGCCGATATAATTTCTTTTCGGGATAATTTTGCAGCAAAAAGGTGTCCAATAAATCACATCTTGATTTTACGTCAGGAGCTTCATGCAATTGGTCAAACAACTCGGTAAACTCTTTTTCCAATTCGGTCTCGTGTAATAAAACAGTATCATCCAGGAATAAGTGCTGGGGCCAACCAAAGAATTCGTAAAACTTCCCGGGCCAGAATTGTATGCTGATCATCGAACTTTGGCCAGACCAACTGAGTTTAACGGGGTTTGTCGTTACAGGTGACACCCAATCCTTTATGTCTGGGTATCTGCTTCCATTAGAAGATGTGATGTCTAAACTTCCTTCCAATAAAAAGGCGAGTCCCGAGAATAGGATTGGAGGAAGCTGAAGTTCCGATGCAGCTTCATCACTGGACACAAAATTGTAATGGGCAACAAAGGGTCGCAGAGCAGGAGAAGGTAAGCATGTTTTTTGGTAAATCAATTTCCCGGGTTTTAAAATTTACCACATCCGTTGAAGTAAATTTCAATACCTGCCTTATAGATTTCTCAGGAAGAGATTAATGCCTTTTGATAATAAAATTTACTTCTATATTTCTTCTTAAAAGTAGGGAGAATTTTGAAGAAAAACAATAAGTAAATTTAAGCAATTTACGGCCTGGGAATTTAATTACAGTTCATTATAGTAACATCATGTTCCAGTGTCACCACAATAATATACCCATTGTCAGATTCAAAAACATCCATGATACACTGTCCTTCAAGCTCAGGGTCTTTAACCACATAATAATCTTCGGGTAGCAGTAATTCATTTTTGGAAATATCAAAAACATGTGTACCTCTGCAGCCACCATGAGAGGTACCAACATACAGTTTATCATTTTTTATTAGCGTAATTACTGGTTCCGCTTTTCTCATCTCTATTTCCTGATCTGTTAACGGATCATTGAGAAGAAATTCAAATAAGGTAATCCATTCTTCCTCATGGTATTTCAGCACCTGGTAAAAAACAATCCCATTTTTTGCCACCACAACCATATCTTCCCCGTAGGGCAACATAAAAGTTTGCTGATCAAAATTATTTGGGTCCAATGGGAAATCCTCTCCATCAAAAATATCTAAAAAAGTTTTATCCCTGAATCTGAGTATTCTTCCAAAACAGTTCATTGCCCAAATGTCCCCATTGGGGGCTTCAACTAACTTCGTAATGTTGACACATGAAAAGGGTGCATAAGGTGTATTGTACGGGAGCAAACCTGCTGCTTCATCCCAAAGGTAAATTTGCTCAGGGTCGTAGTCTGTGGAATGTGTTGTTAGTATTAATTCATTGTCAGAGGTCAGGATCATTTCCCTGCATCTGACATCAGATTTTTGGGTCAGCGTTCCGTCTTCGTCAATTTCATAAATACCGTCGTACGAGCAAACCATTAATTTGGAGTTGAATTCTACAAGCTTATTAACGTTTATCGGTTCCCGGAGAAAGATGTCCCCCGTAATTTCATCAGCAATGACCAGACTATCAAAGCCACCATAAACCAGAAAATCTTCATAGCCATGTACCAGGTTTATTTGAAAATCCACATCAGGAGTTACCAACCGATAATCAGCACACCCAAATACGCTTTCTACTTTGATGTAGGAAGGTAAGAGTTGGTCATCATCACTTTTGCAACCAAAGAAGGCAATAAGAATAAATACAAAACTGTAGAGGAATAGGGGAGTAGACGTCTTTTTAATTTTCATTTCATTGGAGTTTAGATAATCAGAAAAATAATCATCCTAAATATCTGAAAAACGCTTTTTCTTTAAAAAAGAAATCCTCCTTTTAATATGATTTTAACCATTGAAGGTTTTGTAAAATCAGGATATGTAGGCCAGAGAAATAAACTTAGGTTTAAAAGAGAGGATATTCCACCAACTAAGGCGGTCTTTTTGTTCCGGTGATGCTAAGCTTTTTCTAATTGAGGAATTTAAGCATTAAAGCATTTTTGTATTACTCCTTCAAATCCTTATCATAATACATAGGAACCGTCTCATCCGTCTTCTGATTCCAGTAGTCCGGCGTCACCTTACGCCCGTCCGGAGTACGTAATTGCCGGTTGTAAACTGCAATGGCAGGGTTGAACCTAAGGTCATCTACACAAACTGTATACAACTGAGGCTCTTCTTCCGATTTCCGTTTCTCCTCCTGGAGAATCACATTGAAACCATTAAGCTCAAGTAATGCCTTGAGAAAATCAGCACGGTCTTTTTCAACCTTTTTCTCTACAAAAGTGACCTTTGTTCCGTCGGCCAAATCGCCAAAAAGATGTTTTCCGCTATCAATAGGCATAATTTAAAGGTATTAATGTTGAGTAAAACGAAATCCCGTACACAAAGTGTCGGGAATTTAATGAAACAATGATTTAATGGGTTTAAGTTGTTCAAAAAGTTCAAAGTGCTCCATGGAAATACTATTTTTCAAAAAAATAGTATTTCTGATCCACACCGTCTATCGTCTACCGTCCACCGTCCACCGTCCACCGTCTCAAAACGCACTCAGCCCAAAAATATACTCATACAACGGACTATACAAGCCCGCCACTAATATACCCAGTACACATATGACCAATCCAACCCTCAACAGCGTATCCGATTTAAACAGCGGAATCGCATTGTCATTTTTTCGCAAAAACATCGCCCGTACAACCAGCAAATAGTAGTATAAGGCTATGGTCACATTAATAACAGCTATCAAAACGAGCCAGTAATAACCTTCTCCTGCAGCAGCAATGAAAAGGAAGAATTTACCAAAGAATCCCGCAACAGGTGGTATCCCCGCTAGAGAGAACAAAGAAAGCAACATTACCAGACTGAGTTTTGGATTCGTTCTGTACAATCCTTCATAATCATCAATGTTTTCCTTGCCAGTATTTAAGGAAATAGCCTGGACAACACCAAAGGCACCAAGATTGGAGAAAACATAAATCAAAACGAAATAAACAACCACGGCCATTCCATTTTGATTGGCCGCAATTATTCCCAACAACAAAAATCCCGCCTGAGCAATGGAAGAAAATGCCAGGAAACGTTTCATATTCTTTTGCCTAAGGGCAAAAAGGTTTCCAATAGTCATCGTCAGTATCGCAAGGATGTATACTACATCCCTCCAGACATCCTGCATGGATTTCATCACGGTAAATAAAATGATGGTCAAAATAAATACTGCAGCTCCCTTGGAGACCACAGAAAGGTAAGAGGTTACCGGAATAGGTGAACCTTCGTAAACATCAGCCGTCCAGAAATGGAAAGGTACGAGCGACATTTTAAATGCCAGCCCACCAAAAAAGAATACCAGTGCCAGTACCTCAAGGCCGCCAAAACTGAAAGCAGCAGCGATCTCATCAAAATACAACGATCCGGTTACTCCATAGATCATGGAAATTCCGAAAAGGGAAACTCCCGAAGCCATAGCAGCTGAAAGGATGAATTTGATCCCGGCTTCTGCCGATTGCTTTTTGTAAATATCAAAAGCTGCCAATGCTGCCAATGGAAGTGATGACAATTCAAGCCCCAGGAAGAACATCAGGAAATCACCCGCGGAGATCATGAAATACATTCCCAACAAGGTGGACAGAATCAATAGGTAAAATTCAGTGCCACGGCCTTGCTCCAGCACATCCTTCCTCAACCAGGAAGCAGATTGGAGAAATAACACCAATACCGCCACATTGAGGATGTTTTTCATCAAATGTGTCAACTCCGAATTCTGGAACATTCCCCCAAACAGATTACCATAATCAATGGGTATGAATCCCAGGATCGTCTGAAGCACCATCAGGCCAAGGGCAAGCGGTACCACCACGCCTTTGTTTTCCTTTGACAGAAATATCTCAGACACCAAAAGGATCAAAATGATCGCCGTCAGCGCAAGTTCCTGTCTCATCAATAATAAAGTACTTAATTCCATATGCTGGTTGCTGGTTTCTAGTTGCTTGTTTAAAAACTTCTAAATTCGAAATTGGATATACGATATTCTGCGGTTCTGTCTTATTAGGTCAACCTATCGGGTTCCGCGTTTCGAGTTCCATGTTCCGTTATTATCTTCCTCTTTGTGTACCTTGTGCTTTCTCCGATTTCTCTGTGGTTATAAATTCTACACTCATCACGCTGAACAATGCACTCTTCACTTAGCGTACTTTGCGCATCCATTGCGCCCATTGCGGTTAAATCATTCTACACTCATCCCTCTGCATTATGTACTTTCCCCTCCC
>QQUB01000864.1 GCA_008501835.1 Bacteroidota bacterium | reverse complement strand
ATTGATAAAAGGCGGAACATAACTTTCGCCTGTTGCCCCTGCGATATCTGTCCATGTTCCACTGGTGCCTGGACGTGATTGCCATTGGTAGGCCACAGTACCCTGTCCCCCTGATTGAGAACCACATGTACTTCCGTCTTCGGCAACAATGTAAGTTAACAAAACTGACCCCCATTGATCACCAGTTGCCAATGGCTGGGAACAGGAAGTATGGAAATTGACTTTTTGTAATAATGCCCCTCCCTGAGTATCGAAAATATGAATAACTGTATTGGATTTTAGTTTGGTTTCTCCGGCATTACCGGCGTCCACAACAAAGGTTTCATTCAAGTTCACTGTTCCTGTAAACCAAATCAAACCATTATTTGGATTGTCATCATCATTGGCCACAATATACACTGTGCCAGCTGAAGCTGGATCACCGTCACAATTCCATTTATCATCCGGTTGGGTGGTTACTGTTGCCGAACAATCCTCGCCAGTGTATTGCATCGTAAGCACTGCAGGTTTGAATCCATCCACACAGCAGCTTTCTTCCACCACACAATTACTCTCTCCGGTTGCGGATACCAGATTGTTTATTACCTGAGGATCAAACCCATCACAACTGTCCTCATCAGAGCCAATTTGTCCTCCATCATCAATCCCGGGCACAACGGTTACCGTAATCTGGTCGGTGGCTTCACAACCATCTGCATCAGTTACCGTTACGGAATAAATAGTGGTGGTAACAGGGCTGACTATATGTGAAGTCCCGTTACCTAAACCCTGATCCCATGTGGTTGAAAAGGGAGATGTCCCGTAATTTATTGTTGCCGTTAGTGTTGTACTTTCTCCATCACAAATCGTTACATCAGGCCCAGCATCAACAGTAAAATTATTGACCCATGCCGTTACTGTAGATGTAACCGTCCAGGTTATCAAATCATCATTTACATTCGTTGCCACAGTTTGTACATCAATTACCGTGGCATCAAAATCTCCACCCGGAGTATCCCACAAAACAGGAGAAGATGGGTCATCATCCCGATGATCCCAATCAAGACCTTCACTATCATCTACCGACTCTTCCCATGAGTTTGTCACCAAATGAACAGAAATATCCTCTGGATTATCCCCTTCATTTTTAGAGGCGTTAAGTACCAATTCTGCCATAGTAATAGTACCTGTAACCGAACTCAAATCAAATTCAACTAATCCTCTACCGTTTCCATTGTTCGCATCTATCCATCCCACTTTTAATTTATCATCGTGATGCCCGTGATCAGGATTATTCTCTTCCATCCGGCCATATTTTATATGATCGAGAGAATAATCCGGCGTACCGACGTTTCCATTGACCCAAATGTTAAGCTTTGTGTTATTATCAATGGAAAATTCCACATTATCTTTTTCATCGTTACTACTGGCAGGCCTTTCAGAAACCTCCTTCAGCAAAAATCCATAATTAGCAGCAGGAGGATCACCGCATGGATCCTGCATCGGCGGGTTAGCCGAAGAGCTTTTCGCTTCAACTGGCATATCAGCAGAAGGAAGTTGTTTAGCCGTGTCTGTATTAAAGACTGGTGAAAAGGCAAACACACTAATTAAAGCGGCAAGACTTAAGCATATAACTAAATAAATTTTTGTGCTTTTGCTCAGCACAATTGCGAAAAGGTTTAGGTTTAGATGTCCCATAAAATTTGTTTACATGTAATACAAGCAATGAGGCAAATGCAGTGCACTTGCTCAAATTACTGGCATAAAAGAAAAAATTGATTTTATTGTCCCACCCTTAGGTAAGGGTTGAAGATTTCAACATGTAATAGCCTACAGGAGGAAATGATCCTAAAGACTAAACCATGAAATGTTCAACTTCTTAAAGTAGCGTAATATTTACCGGGAGGTTGTAGAGTGGGAGGATCGGTAAAACAGATCAAATCTTCATCGTGGAATTCCACAGAAGATAAGTTATTTTCATATTGAAAGGAGACTGATATTCTACAGCCCGACACAAAAGACGTTTATTATTTTTAAATATCCAATTATTTCGAATATAAATTCCTTTAAATTCGACATTTGCCGTAGTTTTTTGTGACATAAAAAACACAGAATTCAAATGTGGTTTCAAGCAATTCGTAATGTCCGCGAATTATATATTTTCACCATCAACCCAATGATTTTTCCTTTAAATCCCTTGTGTTTTCTATGTTAAAAGGTATTCCTGTTTCCCGGAACCTTTCTCCAAAATGCACACAAAAAAATTTCAACAACCTCCAATTTTGTGACATATCACCTATGGCAAATCAAACCACAAACCATCAATTTCGGGTTACAAAACAATTAATTTGGGTTTTAAATAGTCATTTTTTATGAAGTAATTGTGCCTTAATTTTTTGATTATTCAATCACCCCGGAAAAAGAAAACCATATATTCTGATAATAAAATCCCCGAAACCAAGGGGTTAGCAGGGCACAAGGCAGCCATAATAAAAATGGTCCATGGCGGTAAAGAAATGCTGCAAAAAACCCTTCGAAATTTCATTATACCTTATATTTGGGATTATCCGAATAAGCAGGTTTTTTCCTACTCTTTGAATGGCCTGCTTTATCAGGAAAAACCAATTTTACAATAAATCTTCCAAACATGTCAGCCACAAGCTTAGCACCCGAAATTCAATCCAAAATTGACGAATGGCTCACCGGAGCATATGATGATGCAACAAAATCAGCCATCAACAAACTCATTGAAGATAATGAAACCACTGAACTAACCGATGCCTTTTATAAGGATCTGGAATTTGGTACCGGAGGTCTGCGTGGCATTATGGGTGTCGGCTCCAACAGGGTGAATAAATATACTTTGGGAATGGCCACCCAGGGGTTCAGCAATTATTTGTTACAAACCAATCCCGGCGTCCAGGTAAAAGTGGCTGTGGCCCACGATAACCGTAACAATTCTGATCTGTTCGCCAAAGTCACTGCAGAAGTATTCTCTGCCAACGGCATTTATGTTTATTTCTTCGAAGGGCTACGACCTACACCTGAGTTATCCTACGCTATTCGGGAATTGGGTTGTCATGGTGGGGTGATGCTAACGGCTTCTCACAACCCTAAAGAGTATAACGGTTACAAGGCCTATGGATCAAATGGTGGGCAGTTGGTAAATCCTCATGATGTAAATGTCATGCAGGAGGTAAGGAAGATCACTGATATTACGGAGATCAAATTTGACCGGGTTGAGGAAAATATTGAAACCATCGGCAAGGACCTGGATGAAAAATACCTGCAGACGCTTGTTGATCTGTCCATTTCCAAAGACGCCATTGCCCGTCAGAAAGATATGAAGATCGTCTTCTCCCCTATTCACGGGACCGGTGGAATTTCAGTGCCCCCGGCATTAGAGCGATATGGTTTTGAAAATGTGATCCTTGTTGAAGAGCAAATGGTGGTTGATGGCAACTTCCCGACCGTGATTTATCCAAACCCGGAAGAACAGGAAGCGCTTAACATGGCCTTGAATAAAGCCAAAGAAACCGACGCCGAACTCGTCATGGCCACCGACCCGGACGCCGACCGTGTAGGGATCGCCATCAAAAATGACCAGGGAGAATGGATCCTGCTCAACGGTAACCAGGCTGCTTCCCTATTGGTACATTATGTTCTTTCTGCATGGGAAAAGAATGGTAAACTTACCGGCAAAGAATATGTCGTCAAAACAATCGTAACTTCCTACATGCTGGACAAGATAGCGGAATCCAAAAATGTGGAATGTTTCAATACGCTAACAGGATTTAAATACATCGGTGAGATCATGACCAAACTGGAAGGTCAGAAGACCTTCCTGGCCGGAGGTGAGGAGAGTTATGGCTACCTCGTTGGAGAACATGCCAGGGATAAGGATGCTGTCGTTTCCTGCACTATGATCGCTGAAATGGCGGCCTACCATAAAGATCAGGGATCAAGCCTTTACGATGCACTGATTGAATTGTACCTTGAATACGGTTTCTATAAGGAAAAACTCATTGCCATTACCAAAAAAGGCAAGAGCGGTGCCGAGGAAATCCAGGCATTGATGGAAAAATACAGGAGTGAACCTCCGGTTAGTTTGGGAGGATCAAAAATCGTGACCATCAAGGATTACCAGACCAGCACTTCCAAAAAGATGCTTTCTGGAGAAACAGAAAAAATCGATCTTCCATCATCGAATGTACTTCAATTTTTCACTGAAGATGGCAGCATCGTATCTGCCCGTCCTTCGGGTACAGAGCCTAAGATCAAGTTTTACTGTAGTGTGAATGATAAGCTGGAGAATAAATCCCAATTTGCTGAGGTTGAAGCAAGGCTGGATGAGAAGCTGGATATTATTTTGAAGGATTTGGGAGTGTAAGACGGTGAACGGCTTACGGTGAACGGTAGACGGCTTACGGTTGACGGTGGACGGCTTACGGTGGACGGTGGACTGGGTGCGTAATGAATTAAAGCTTTCAACTAAATATATTGTTGAGATAACGGACCAGTGTATCCTCTGGTCACTATGATGAGACCGCGAAATATAAACGGCCATCTCCGATTTGAAACAGCCGTTTATATTTCTCATTTTATAGTCTGTATAAGTCCTGAGGCACGAGCTGATAGCTAAGCCAGGCTCTGCATTTTATTCATAACCCCCAGCAGTCGACCTTTGTTTTAATGCTAATCAATGGTTATAACAATCCAGCTTCTATAAGGTATTTTGCTATTTGGGTTAGCTTGCTATCAACACTCGGTTCCACTCCATCTTTATCTTTTTTATAGTTAAACCACTTGAATTCATTTGCGACAACTGGTTTTACATTTCCTCTGTTATCGGTTTGAAATAAATTTGCCTTTGCTATGGTATATCCTTCTTTGTTAATGATTTCATATACATGGCTATAACTTCCTTTTGATTTCATTTTAAATTTTCCAACTTCCTTTATTCCATCGGTTATTTTACCTTCGGCGACTTTAATTTTTCCAGGTTGTCTTTTATACAATTCACCAAATTGTTCCTTTGTCAATTCGTAGTTTTTTTCCCTGTTAATATCTGTCGTATCTCTAAATAAAATTAGATTTTTCCCTTCTTCCACATTTAAGATCTCGAGATATTTTTCATAAACTGGTTCAGTGAACTTTTCATCTTTAAAAAAACCAGCAGCCTCTAAATCTTTTGCTAACCGCTTTCCAAAATTCAGTGCACCGAAATGAGGTACAATGGTTGTTTGATTCAATTCAGTTGATATAATTGCATATGCCCCAAATGAAAGCCTTGGTTTAGTTTCACATGGCAACTGCTGGAAGTAGAAAGAAGTATCCATAATATACAATAAATTCTCTCCTTTCATATTCTTTAAAGTAAAGCTCCTAAAGGGTAATAATCCTTCTTTTTTAATTTTTACTAATTCGAATTTTTCCTCTTTATCTATCCTAATAAACCCCTTTTTAAAACTAACATCTTGAGATTGGATGGCAGATAAATTTAATAATAAGCTAATTATCACTAATCCTAACTTTTTCATAATTTTTGTGTGTTATTATGTTATGTATAAAAATTACAATTTAGTGGTTGATCCCTGACCTGGAACCAATCAATAATGCCAAAATGTGATAATGAAAACTAAAAGACGAGGTAGTTTCCATTAGGTAATTGGGTAAAATTATCCGGTAGTAAGTTAGGGGTTTTGAGCTTAAAACGGAAGGAAAAAAACACTTTTTCTAACTAATTTCTTCTTTACCGATTAACTGGACGAACCGCTGCTTATAAGTCCTCCCAAGTGGTAGATTGCTTTCATAAATTTCCACGGAAGAATTGCTGTAAGCATTAACTTTCGACAAGGCCACCAGATAAGATTTGTGGATTCGGACAAATTGATTTTGGGGCAATCTGTTTTCAAAATACAGTAGGTTTTTGGCGGTGACAATTCTCTGACGTCTGGTAAATATTCTTGAATAGTCTTTTAAACTCTGGATGTAGAGAATATCATCAAAATAAACTTTGATCATCTTTTTATTCTCTTTTAAAAACATGAAACCATTTTCCGATGGATCTGGAGCAGGTAGGGTTTCCTGAACAGTGTAAGGCTGCTGACGGTTAATTTTCAAATACCGATTTACGGCCTGTAGTGTCCGTTTAAAAGAGATGGGTTTGAGCAAATAATCCAAAACCTCCAGTTCATACCCCTCCACGGCAAAATCACGATGAGCAGTGGTGAAAATAACGGCAGCCTCCGGTTTCATCGTTTTCAAAAAATCTATTCCGGTCAGGTTGGGCATCTGGATATCCAGGAATAGCAGATCAATACTTTGTTTTTGCATCCAGTTGAAGG
>QQUB01000891.1 GCA_008501835.1 Bacteroidota bacterium | reverse complement strand
AAGCGGATCGACTGCCAGGTGAAGGTCTCAGGATTGTTCATCGAACCTTATGAGATCAAGCTCCGGATCGTCAGTCGTGAAGTAATGAAAGACAACCAGATCGAGGATCTGATCGAACAGGTGATCGACCGCAAAAAGCAGTGGAAACAGGGAAAGAAATTTTTGGCACTCAGCCTAAATGGCGTCAATGCCAATGCTTATATCACTAAAATCAATAACGATGCAGATAACAGCTAAAGACACCGCGGATTTTTATAATGGTCTTTTCTTTGATGAGAATGGCAACCTTGTGGACCCCGAGGTTTCCATCCTAATCGAACACCTAGACAAGCAATTGATCATTCCTAATGCCAGGGTTTCGGCCAAAATGGAGTTTCATAAGCTTATCCTCAATTTTCACCAGCAACTGGAATCAGAAGGACCAGTAGAGCTTTCACAAGCTTCGGAGCCAAAACCAGAGGAGCCTACTTTGATCGATTTCAGGAAGATTGAATACCGGAATAACATTTATTTTGTTGAACAGATTGATAAGGAGGAATTTCGAATTTTGAATGAGGAACGGAATAGGGAGATTAGTTTGAAGAGTCCTACGGCGAAGGGGATTTTGAAAAGATTCCGGGAAAAGTATGAGTAATTTTATGAAGTCAAATTCTATTATATTTTGTTTTGTTAGAAATTAAAAGAAAATAGAGTTGTCTCTGATGATATGATTTTCACTGTAATCCCAAGAAGCAGGAAAATTTCACAACCCTAACCAACCTCAGGTTATTTGCCTACTCCAGTCATTATTAGATTTAAATTTGGATATTTCCAACCTTTAAATTACATTGCATGCAATTTCACAATAAAAGATATACATATATTTATTTTTTTTATAACCTGATTTAGAAACATTCTCCGTGTTTGGAAAAACCAAATCAAAATTATTTTGCCTTTCATACTATTGATATATATGGTTAATGTGTCTAAATTTCTAATGAAATTTACCAATGAAATATTTTTTCTTTTCTATTCTAATTTCTATTTTTTTTATTTCACAAGGAGTTGCTCAAACTGAACTCGAGAGTTTAAATGAACGTTTAAATGAAATCGAAAGCAAAATCAAAGAGTTAGAAGAACTTGAAAAAGAATTTGCAAAACTTGAAAAATTAAGCGTATTACTTAAAAACCAGGAGGAAAAATTAAATTCACTTGACAAGAGTAATAAATCATTAAGGCAAGAGATCATTAGAAAAGATAGTATTGAATTCGAAAAAATAAAAGAATCCATCCTTTTAGCGTTGGAAGGCGGTGATGTTCTTGAAAACGAATTCAAAAATATCAAAGATAAACTGACGTTGCATCCTATCCTTGTGAGACTCAACAAAGTTAATAACCCCACTTCCGATGCCCTTGGTTTTAAATTTACTGATGTAATTATTGATCTGTCTGATGAAGTTTTCACGAATACATTAAAAGGTGAATCTCTGAGAAGACGATGGCAGGATGTAGTAAAAAAGCTTGTAAATAATGATGTGGTTAAATCTGTTCTAGGATCAAACCCAATAACTGGTCTTGTTTCAAATGTTATTAGTACTGCTTCAACATTCCTTAAATCGAAAGTAAATAACGGAAAGGTAACGAAAATACAAGAAGCTTTTTCTGAATCTAAAATTCAAGAATTTGTTGACAAAATGGATGACTTTATTTTGTTTTATGATTCATTAAATAGTATTGGAGATGAATATTTGGTGAGCATGAATTTAATTAAACAAAAGAATACGGATTTAGATTCTTTAGCAAAAGACTTTCATTTAGAACTTCTTTCAATACTCAATATAAAAAATGCAGACAATATCACACTTGCAAGGCAATTAGATAATTCAATTGTTTTAGAAAGGGACGATAAGGGTAATTGGGACTATTATTCAGCTATTAATAGTAAAAAAGTGCTTCTGGCCATTAAGCATATAGAAAAATTTGACAGAATCAAAACTGAATTACAAAGCATAAAAAACGACCATAATGAAGCACTTGTAAAATTCTTAATGAGTTACAAAAAACAGATTGAAGAAACCAATAATATTTTCAAGGAAGTAAAAGGATTTGATAGTAACAAAACTGAAGCCCTTGTTAATGAGATAAATAGCTATCTAAAATCAAAGAAATAAAAAAGATAAAGTGGTCTTAAAACCATCCATCAAAGCTATAGTCGAAATTATTTGTTTCCAAAATTTTAATAATGAAAACCTTATCTTTTATTGCATTCTTTTTATTGCCAATCGTAAGTATTTCTCAGAATAAAAATGGGTGTCCTCCAAAATCTGTAAAAAATCACAAATGCGGAAATATACAAGAAGATTTCAAACTTGACACGACCTCTGAAATATATTTAATGGAAACCTTTTTCGAAGTTAGGTTAAAGAACAAACTAAAAAAAGAAGAAGACAATATAATTGCTGGAAGGTGTATTGATTTGTTAAATAACGTAATTAATGATTCGGATTTTTGGAATTTAATCTACCAATATAAAAAATATGAATTCGCTAAGTGGAGTCAAAATCTAAATGACCAATGGCTTGAAATTGATAATAAACAAATTTTGAATACTCTAGTTAATGGAAATCCCGATAATAATGAACGACCTGATACTGTAATCATTGAAATTGAACTGAATCTATATGGGTCTCCGATAAAGATGCCTAAAGAAACTGTAATTGGAAAACATGCGAATGGAAATAAAATTTTCAATAAACGTTGGTTTTTTAGGAATAGAAGTACTAAGAGAATTGCTTCAAATTGGATGCATGAAATAACCCACTCTAAAGGTTTAAGGCATTGCTTTTATTGTAATCAGCAAAGAGACTATTCTGTGCCATATGTGATAAATAGAATATTTTCAGAAGTATCTAAAAAATATTGAGGAATTTAAAGGAAATAATGTAGAATAGCCTTTTCCCAAAATGAGGATTAAATGATGTCTCTCGGAGGGACTATAACTATTTAAAATAGGCAATATACCTTAGTTCAAATTGTCACAATTTTCAAAACCTTCACGTTTTTCAGCCATATCTTCCCACGAAACCATTCCTCGTCCTCTATAGCCTACTGCGAATTAGTGAAATATCATTGCACTTTATTACGCAAACGATTTTTCACTAAAATACAATTCGTATGTACAAGCAAAGAGTTGCAAGGCGGGTTCAGAAAGTGCCGGGAAACGTGCAGATGATCAACAACCCGACCGTCGTACCGGTCACCAAGGAAGTCGGTCCTTCCATGCCTGCAGATCCTTATATTTCCCTGACGGTTGACACAACTGATCCAGGAATCACAGATCCTGTTACCATTGTGCTGTTCGATGCATCTATGGGATACCAGTTGGGGAATTCCTTTGCCATGGATGCCCTGATCAAAATTACTGGTAACACTTCAGCCTATCAGTTTATCCTGAATGACCTGGCTTCAAGTAATGGTAGTTATTTCGATACTATCCAACAAAGGATTTCCGACGACAGTGTGGCCATGAATCAATTTGGCCGACCCATTGAAATCTTTGAATCCAGCAAGGGAAGTGCTCCGCGATTGTTACAGACCATCCATCCAGGAATGGGTATCCACGAAGGACAATATCAGAAAGGTATCAATACCTTCTCTTTCCCCTTCACGGTAGGTAACCGGACCGCTTTTGTTTATGTCCAGGAACCAGGCATCAAGATCACCTGGGGATTCTACCAGAAAGCGGAACTCGGAAGGATCAAGTAATCATAACCAGCAAACAAAAGCACTATGCTTTTAATGAATAATCCGACCTGGCAGGGGTATTCCAACCCCTGGCAAGGTCAGGGCGATGTAATTGAAACGGGCGGCGGATACTCCACTCCCGATGAAGCTCCGGGCCGGTTCTGGGACTGGTGGGGCAGAAACGGAGAGGAAGCTACGGATTTCCTCAATAGTGTTATTTGTGCCATCAAGCCGGAACACTGCCGGACTCCGGGACCGTACCCCTATCCCGTTCAAACCCGACAGGACAATACTGTATTGTACATCCTGCTGGGAATCATCGTAGTCTTGCTGGTTGTTTTCATGTTCAAAATGCAAAAAGGATGAATGATCATTTAACAGTAAAAAATACAGCATTGACAAGACTTGTGTCGCACAAGGGCGTTGCCGTAAACGATGAAGTTCCAGGTAAGGAATCTATCGAAGAGGTAGCCACCAGCGAACACATAGGGGAAGCCCAGGGATGGGACTGGAAGAAGTTTATCAATGGTACTTCCGAAAAACGAACCTACTGGATCGCAGCGGGGATCTCCCTGGCATTGATCCTTGCCTTTGTCCTGGCTGTCAAATACAAAGTCATCAAACTCTGACAAGATGAACATGAAGATCACGCTAAACTGGTATATCATCGGCATCATTGCCATCATTCTGATAATCTTCATCCGGGCCTTTGACATGGATCAACTCCTTGGAAAGGATACGGATTAAAATAATTTCAACAATGAAGAATTTACATTGGGCTTTACAGTTGCTTATAGCATTTGCCATTATTACGGCGGCCTTTTACACAGCCGATATCTTGCTGGAAAAAAGAGCCTTGAAAAAGGTCTCACCGGCAGAGTAGGAATTTATTGAAAACTCAAAAGCAAAAATCATGCTGGAAGATTTATTAACGGTTGACGATGGCAAGGTGAAATTCACCGTAAATGTAGCCTTCGATCCTGTCAGTGCCCTTTGGCTTGCAGCAGCCATCTTCGTTGGCCTTGTCCTGGCTTTGATGATTTATTCAAAAATGGGCTAGGCATGAAGAACCTGTTTGTCGGCACCATGGTCGCTTTGGGAGTGGGATTACTGTTATGGTATTTCCTGAAGTCCTCTAAAGAAGGTCAGAACGAACAAGGGGATGACTGTGTTAGAGTCAATCGCCAAAAGTTCACGGTTCCCTGGATTGAAGATAAAATTCCTGGAGGCACTTTAGGAAGGATTTCTAAATCCATTTTTGGATCTGATGATCCAAAATACGGGAATATCGTCAGCGGTTTTTTCAAAGCTATTGATGTGTATCCATCTGATGGAGCCGGAAAATATTACAAAAATCAAATCGAGGCCTACTACAATAGCCCTATCGGACTGCCCAGGTGGCAGGTCGTTCAGGGTGAGTTGGCCTGTGATTAATAAAACTCAATCATTATGGCAATTACAGCATTATTCTCCGGAGGGTACCTGGATCACATCCAGGAAAAAACAACCAATGCCATCAAAAGTATCTCCCAGTTTCAAAAAGAAACGGATGATGGAGGCACTGAAAATATTGAAAAACATTTTCAGGGTGGTTACAAAGAAGTCATCATCACCTCTGCCGGAAATGTTTGGCCTGTTGCTCAATTCCTGCAGCATAAAGCCGGAGGTGGAACGGAAACTATTACCGGTCGGATGGTTGGCGGTGGAGCCAATCTGGTTATCGATGGAGGCAATGTGATGAACATAGCCGAAAAGGAAACCGGAGGAGCAGCAATTTTGGAGCATCCGGAAGGTCAAGAGATCTCTTTGTTAGACACCGAAGATTCTGAAGATATCCCGGAGTAATCCTGGGGCAGCGATGCCCTGTAATTGATTTCATTTTCAAAAGAAAACTTTAACCATGAGCTTAACAAAGAATAAGGTGGTCCAGGTACTATTTGTGGTGGCAGCCATTTTGAGCATCATCGTAGCGGTGAAAACCTTGAACAAGAAGAACTGCAACTGCTCCGAAGAGTCTGCAGTCGAACCGATTTAACATTGAAGATCAACGCCAAAATAGTATTCTTTGGCCTGATTCTGATATCAGTTTTGACTATTGTGTATGTCAACATGGGAATAGGAATTATCAATATCACAAAGCTCCTTCCCAGGCATTCGACAAAACGTTTTGGCAGAAGGAGCCTGGAGGATATTACTGAGGTGGTAATTCATCACACGGCAACAGATAGCGCCAGCACAACCATCGACAGCATTGCCCGGTACCATGTAGAACCAGGTAATCATATTTGCGATGATGGCTGTCCGGGAATATCATATCATTTTATGATCAAACCCAGCGGTGCCATTTACCAGGTCAATGATCTGGAGACGATCAGTTACCAGTGCGGTGGATGCAATTCATACACCATAGGCATTTGCCTGATCGGTAATTTCAATGAGGAGGTTCCGGCAGAAAAAGCACTGAAAGCAGTTGCCAAAACCATCAGGCACGTAAACAGGAAATTAGGTCGATCACTAACGATATCGGCCCATTATCATCATAAAAGTACATCATGTCCGGGCGACAACACCGATGTAGATAGAATCATCGAAATGGTGTATCCGAT
>QQUB01000334.1 GCA_008501835.1 Bacteroidota bacterium | reverse complement strand
ATAAATTAATGCCAGAGGCATGACATATTATTGCATGGTACGCAAGTGCCATGTAATAATGCAAAATAAACCCAGTTCCATAGGAACGGCATAAATAGGCTCATGACCAATGAATTGTGCCGTTCCCATGGAACTGGGGATTTCTCAATTCATAGCAAGGCACTGGCGTACCATGCTATGAGATGCCGTCTCTCTGAGACTGGATTTTCGTAAAAACACCCCTAATTTGACGGCGACCCCGCCAGCGAGGTATATTCTGTTGCTTTTCAGTCGTTTGTCGTAAAAGACGGTTAATCCGTCCAATTACTATTCCTGTATGGATATGCTTTTTGGAGGGTTTCCCTATTTGGGTTATTTTGCAACTTCACCTCCGGAAACTCTGTCTTTTACAAAAAAACTAGCTTATGAAGAACCTAACACTACTCTTGTTATTACTCGTTTTTTCCTTTACCTCTTTTGCACAAGTCAATCAATCAGCCGAAAAATGGCAGGAAGATTTACAATTCTTACAACATACCGTTCACAAGGATTACGACTTCCTTTTCAAAAAGGTAAGCCAACGAGACTTTGATGCTGCAGTAAAAAATCTCTACAGTGAAATTCCTACCATGGAGGAACATGAGATCATCGTTGGATTTTCGCGTATCATCTCCATGTTTGGGTATGGACATACTTCACTTTGGTTGTATCCTCGCGGGGAGCATGGGAAGTTCAATTTCCACCAGGTGCCCTTTAATATGATGGCCTTTAGCGATGGTATTTACCTTCAAGGAGTGCACAAGGATTATTATAATGGCCTTGGAGCACAGGTCCTGGAAGTGGAAGGAATGCCAGTTAAGGAGGCTCTTAAAAGAGTAAAACCTGTCTTTCCGGCAGAGAACGACCAGTTTTTTAAAGCTTATGGTTTGAACTACCTGGGGATCCCAGAGATATTACATGCCCAGAAGATCACAAAGGAACTGAAACCGGAAGTGACCCTCACATTGAAAAAAGATGGCTTGACATTCCGTCAGACCTACAAGGCTGCAAAGATTGATAAGTTCCCAGGCCATTATGGGTATGTTTTTAAAGATGATAACTGGTTGTCTGCGCGGGAAGAAGGAGATCTGCCTCTGTATCTAACTGACCTGGAGAAGATCTATTTCTTTGAATATCTTCCGGAACATAAAACCGTATACGTTCGTCAAAGCCAGATCCAGGATGACCCGTCTGAGGCTATTCCTGAGTTTTACGGTCGCGTGTTTAAATTCATTGAAGAAAATGATGTGGAAAAACTGGTCATTGATGTGCGCCTCAATGGGGGAGGGAATAATTATAAAAACAAACCGGTCGTTAAGGGTGTCATCCGAAGTGATAAGATCAATCATCCCGGGAAATTTTTTGTGATCACCGGCCGCCGGACATTCTCTGCTTGTCAGAATTTAGTCAATGAATTAAGCAATTATACAGAGGTTACCTTTGTAGGGGAACCTACAGGAGAAAACATCAATTTTTATGGAGATGTGAACAATGTAGACCTTCCTAATAGTGGAATTACTGTTCGATTATCCTTTGCCTGGTGGCAGGACAAACCTCAGTGGGAAGGTGGTCCGTGGACGGCACCGCATCTGGCAGTGGAAATGAGTTTTGATGAATATAAAAATAATCAGGACCCTGTACTTCAGACCGCCCTTGATTTTTCCGCCGATAATTTCATTCTGGACCCAATGCAATATTTTACGGATTTGTATATGGCAGGGGATACTGAGAAAATGCAATCGGAGGCGCTTCGAATGATCAATGATCCGGTGTATAAGTTTTTTGATTTTGAAGGAGAATTCAATACAGCTGGTTATCGATTGTTAAACAGTGGACAAATAGAACCGGCCGTACAGGTATTCGGTTTTGTGACCCAATTATTCCCGGATTCTGCTAATGCCTGGGATAGTCTTGCTGAAGGCATGTGGAAGGCCGGAAATATCGAACAGGCAAAAGCATTGTATCAAAAGGCCATCTCCATGGACCCAGATGGTAAAGTGGGCGAAAATGCGCGGAATATGTTGAAGAAGATCGAAGGAAAAGAATAATTTTTTTGAGACATAATAAAAAAGGGATGGATCAAGAGAAAAGGCCTGAAGGCCTCGGTGCTATAGCTTCTTATCTGATCACCGCCCTGAAGGACGGAGTAACTGAATAGACTTTGTTAATCGGCTTTGTCATAGCACAGTAGATATTCATCAGGTTCCAGGTTATCTCAGAAATGATTTAGCCCGGAACCTGTTGACTTTAATGCGGTCAAACACACCGAAAAGATTGTAAAAGTCAAAAATCTCAGCGGTTCTCTGCTCCTCAGCGGCACTCCCGACCACAGGTACGATGTCATTTATTCCATCGGCGATACAATTCTCACTGCGTCCTCCCACGCCTCATTTCCCCTCGTCAACAAAATTTTCATTACATTTGTAAAGAACCCAACAGGGTTTTACCCGCAACTATCTCCTCCCGCTGACTATTTATTTTTTCAAAATTTAAGACTATGACATCAACTACCACTCGTTGTATCTTTATTTTTTTTGTTTCAATTTTAAGTCACACGCTAATTGGTCAAACCATTTCCGGAACACTCAGTTATACGCAAACTCGAGCAACGGCTTTTCATGCTAATAACGCCGAGGTTACCGTTATCAACAGCACGGGTTTTGCCATTGAAGACAAGGTCCTCATTATCCAGATGCAGGGTGCGGTGGTGAATACTTCAAATTCTTCCTCCTTTGGCGATGTGACCGATTACAATGGCGCAGGTGCTTACGAAACTGCCACGGTTTGCTGGGTAAATGGTAATCAGGTGATCTTTGAAAATGAATTACTCAATGATTACGACCCTTCCGGCATTGTGCAGGTCATCAAGATCCCACAATATGATAATTTGATCATTAACGGCACGCTTACTTCCCCGGCCTGGGATGGTTCCGCAGGGGGAGTTTTGGTGCTGGAGGCGAAAACCATTGACCTTCAGGCAGATATCGACATGAGTGAAAAAGGTTTCCGGGGAGCAGCCATGGAAGACTCGGACTACAATTGCACCTGGGTAGTGACTTCGAATGATTACTATTATGATAATCCAGGCAGGGGTGCGCCCAAAGGAGAAGGAATAGTTGATTTGCCGGGCAATATCAGTTACGGAAAAGGAGCAGCTGCCAATGGCGGAGGTGGTGGCAATGACCATAATAGCGGAGGTGGTGGCGGTGGAAATATTGGAAGTGGTGGGCCCGGAGGGACTAATGGTGCGACGGGTGTTTTTGATTGTAAAGGCAACCATCCGGGAGTGGGAGGCAAAGGATTAACTTCAACCAACAGAATATTTCTCGGTGGCGGAGGTGGTGCCGGCCATGGTAATAATGAGGAAGCTACTTCAGGGGGCACTGGAGGAGGAATAATTATTTTGATCTCTCCATTTTTAGTAGGGAATGGATATTCCATCAGGTCTAATGGTGAATCTGCTTTGGATACCTCTTATGGCGCGGGTGATGCTGGTGGAGACGGAGCAGGGGCAGGAGGTGCAGGAGGTTCTGTGCATCTTGATATCACGAATATTTCCGGAAACTTGACCGTTGAAGTAGTTGGAGGCGATGGAGGTGATGTAATCCATACCGATGGAGGAAATCGATGTTTTGGCCCAGGTGGTGGCGGGTCCGGAGGAATGATCAAAGCCAGCGGGGCTATTCCTGGATCGGTGACTATGACCATAACTGCTGGAGTAAATGGCGTCAACGGAGTGCTTGGTTCCGGAACAACTTCCTGTCTGGGTTCTGCAGAAAGTTCAGCACCTGGGAACGTTGGAATTGTTCTGCCAGGTGTGGGAGCTGTACCTGCCAGCAATGTCGATTATACAGGCTGTGACGTTCTTCCGGTAGAGTTATTGAGTTTTGAGGCCATTGGCAAGGAAAGTTCCGTTGAGGTTTTATGGTCTACACAAACGGAGTTTAATAATGATTTTTTTATTGTTGAAAAAAGTAAGGACGGAAGAGATTTTGAGTCTTTGGTACACATACAGGGAGCTGGAAATTCATTCAACACACAGAAATATACCTATACGGATCTTCAACCATTGGATGGAATCAGTTACTACCGCTTGGTTACCGTCGATTTTGATGGTACAAGGCATTATTCTGCTGTTCGGGCAGTACAGCGATTTGGAGAGATCGATTTGAATGTTTTTCCAAACCCGGGAAAGACAGGTTCCTTGCTAAACCTTGCTTTCGGGAGCCATACTTCAGGTTCCCTCGAACTGGAGGTCCTGGATATGGTTGGCGGGGTGGTGATTTCGCAAATATTCGAATTTCAAAAAGGCGAAAACCAATTGTCTGTATCTACGTTTGATTTGCCCTCAGGCACCTATATGATCAGACTGGAGTCAAGGCAGTTTGTGGCGACCAGGAAATGGATTTTGGCAGAGTGAGCTATTCCATCTTCACTATACGATGAATGGACCTTCCCGTTTCATTTTGAACTTTGATGATGTATAAACCAGGTGCCAGAGATTTGGTGTCAAGAGTGATATCCTGAACATTATATTGGCCTGATTTTACCAAAATTCCTCTGTTGTCAAAAAGGCTGAATTCGAAACTGCCGGAGTATTCACTGGGTAAACTTACTTTTACCTTTTCCTCAAATGGATTGGGATAAACTTTAACTCCTTGAAGTTCCATATTGGTGGTTGATCCCACCGGAATTTCAATAATACCTTCATCCTGGTTCAGTGTTTCATTCTCAGGGTCTATATTGATATTTGTAACGTACTCTTCAAAGGGAATCTTAAATAACTGTGTAGGTTGTTCCTGCTGAAGATAAACTGTAGTATCTCCTCCAGGGTAGCGAATTTCATATTGCATCAGCATGTTATAAAAAGGCGTAACTGCCGGATAGGAAACTTCCTGAGTGACCTCCAAATATAAAGTGTCCTGATCCTGATACCAATTTCCTGAATAGATGGGATATCCCTCTCCGTAGATCCATTGGTCGAAAAACCAATGGTAGTCTTCACCAGTTGTTTGATTTACAACGCTAATGAAATCTTCGGTAGTCGCTGTACCGTTTTTGAACTGCTCGAGATAATTGGTCAAAATTTCCCAGAAAAGATCATCGTTCTGCAATTCAAATCTCAGCATCCTGATAACCGCTGCAGCTTTGCAGTAAGATAGTTTATAATTGAAAATCCTGCTGGCATTATTAATAGCGGGAGCCGGAACATAAATGCTTCCATTCGGAAAAACCATCGCTCTTTCATGATAATAAGCCATCCGGTCTTCACCCACCTGATCGGAGATAATGTGTTTCAGGGCCAGATAGTCAAAGTAAGTGGCAAATCCCTCATTCAACCAGATATCAAGCCAGGTGCCACAAGTCACCATATTGCCAAACCACTGATGACTCAATTCATGGGATAGTCTCCTGAAATCAATATCGTAGGGCATGGAGGTAATCGTCTGATGTTCCATGCCAAACCCTTTACCCCAGATGCTGTGACCGTATTTTTCATCATGAAAAGGGTATTTGCCAAACCAATTGCTGTACAGATTCATGGCTTCACAGGTAAGATCAAGTTCTTCTCCCATCAATTCGATATGTTCTTCATCCACCAGGAAGTTTTGAACGAAAATTGATTCATCAAAACCCTCCGGATGGCAGTAGAAATTGTATTCCGAATAACTGAAAATGTTGAAAGCTACAAGGTAGTAGGCAATCGGATGCCTGGTCTGCCATTTGTATTGAGTAGTTCCATTGTCCATATCCACCTGTTCGACCAAAAGGCCATTCGCTGAAACTCTTTGGCTGGCGTTGGTCGTCACCCAGATATCCAAAGAGTCAATTTTATCGGAAAGTACCTGCTTGCACGGGAACCATACATCACTTCCATAGGGTTGGTTGAAGGTGTAGGAATGGTCTTCGTAATTGAAATCAGGATCACTGGTAGTGAAATGCAAACCACCTGCATAATTATCGCCATCGTATCCATTGCCTTCATAATCAATTGTTAGATGAAAGGCCTCTCCCTGATATTTGGGTGTTTCCAGGTCGAATTGAATTGCGTCATTCTCATGAGTAAAAGCAACGGCTGTTCCTTCATAAAGCATCTGATCAATAGACATTTGAGAAGATAATCCGATGCTAAATGTAGTCATGGAATCTGCGACCACCTTGGCTTCGATATAGGCAGTTGTTTCAATAAAACTCGAGGTGTTTTCACTAAAAATTTCCAACCTGGTGAAGGTTACATCATAGTGATCAGCTAATTCATTTTCCACCGTTTTTATCAGCCCATTGTATCCCCGGGAACAGGCATCCTGCTTCTCATTTATTA
>QQUB01000375.1 GCA_008501835.1 Bacteroidota bacterium | reverse complement strand
TTGGAAAAGGCGTTGGAGTCGGACGTTCGCAATTATGGAGAAGACCATCCCTCCACGGCGGTAAGGCATTCGAATCTTGCGTTAGTATATAAGGATCTTGGCGAATACGAAGGCGCCCGTTCCTTATTGGAAAAGTCGCTGGAGTCGGACGTTCGCAATTATGGAGAAGACCATCCCTCCACGGCGATAAGTCGTTTAAATTTAGCAAGTGTGTATTTGAAACTTGGCAAGCGTAAGCATGCTAAATCCTTGTTCCAAAATGCCTATGATACTTTTAAGTCATTTTTAGGAGAGGAGCATCCTGAAACTCGAAATGCGAAGGAGTGGTTGGACGGAATGGATGAGGAATGACGGGATACGATGAACGGCTTACGACAAACGGACTACGGAAGAGATCTGTAGGTTCAAGGTTCCGGCACTGCGTGCACGCGAATCTCCCCCCCCCCCTGACATTTTATGTACGGGAACCTGTCCGCGACATAAAATGTCGGGATTTCGCTACGCTCAACGTTGGTCGATTTTGCCTTTGAGCATGACTGAAGGGGGGAAAGGCGAATATGGAGTGCAAAATGCAGGGTGCAGGGTGATGAGTGCAGAATTGTACATCCTGGATTCGAACAATATGAAACCCGTGAAACCATTTTGAAACAACATGAAACCACACAGATGAAGTGCAAAGTGCAAAATGCAAGGTGTAGAGTTTAGAAGTTTTTAAACATTTCTTTCGCCTTTTGCAAGGCCTCCGGCCGCCCAACATCCAGCCAAAGATCCCCATCATGAGGATAAGCCTTTATGATATGAGTTTTTGCTGCTTTTAAGTAAACATCAATGATAGAAAATTTCTCCTCATCCGGCATAAAATCAAAAATTTCCGGGGAAAGCATGTGGATGCCGCTGAAGGCATAGTTGGTAATGTTTTCTGCCTGCCGGGAAGTTTTCACCTCACCGGTTTTGATGTTGGTCCAGCCACAGAGATTTAGATTTTCGTCGAATTGCAGGTAGCGGGAGCTTTCTCTTTGGCGAACGGCAACGCTGGCCAGGGCTCCGGATTCAACATGTTTTTCATAAAAGGCTTTGATATCCATGTCGGTGATGATGTCGGCGTTGAAGGCGAGGAAAGGGCCGTTTTGGAGGAACCAGGCTGCTTTTTTTAGTCCGCCGCCGGTTTCGAGTAGCAGGTCGCGTTCGTCCGAAATTTCGAGGTTCATACCAAAATTGTTCCTTGATTCCAGGAAATCGAGTATTTGTTCCCCGAAATGATGGATGTTGACGATTACATCGTTAAAACCGTGCTGTTTGAGGTGGAGCAAGGCAATTTCGAGCAGGGGGGTGCCGTTTATTTCAACCAGGGCTTTGGGTTTGTTGTTGGTAAGTGGACGAAGTCTTGTGCCCAGTCCGGCCGCAAAAATAATTGCCTTCATGTTTGTTGTCAAAGTAGGTAAATTTTTGAGTTCTGTTGTTTGTGTCCAGCTTAATTTCAAAGGAAAGTGGACTTGGTTGAAAATGCCGGTGTTGGATAAAAGATTAATTTTCAAAGAATTAAATTTTCAATTTACTCCGCATTTCAACCATTGATATATTTTAAATTTATAAATATTTTATTAAATTTGCATATAAGGGGAGGTGTTGTTTTTACTGCAACTTTTCCCTTATGTCATCAATCCAATTAGTCGTAAATAGTACGAGCTTTGCTTGTATTAAAAGTTGTTGTAATATTTTTGGCACGGTTTTTGGCTCTCCATAAGTGACAAAAGTATTCAATGATTTTAAAAACAAAAACATGGGAAAGTCAAAAAATGAAACTGTCCTGTTGAAAAAAGGGAAAGCCAATATAACGCTTGATTACGCCGAATTAAGAAAAGCAGTATTAGTCCTCAGAGCTATCAACCATAAATTGCGTCAGAGAATAATTGACCTTCTCGAACAAAATGGAAAAATGACAGTCACTGATATTTATATCAAAATGCGCCTCGAGCAGTCAGTGGCATCACAGCACCTCGCTATTCTGAGGAGAGCAGGTGTTTTAATTACTGAACGTCAGGGTAAGTTTATCTATTACTCGGTCGACAAAGATCGCATGGAGCAAATATCAAAGCTGATTGAAGAGTTAGCAACCTAAAAGCCAAAAAGCGTATTTTAAGGTGTAATCCGGGGAGGTTTGGATTGCACCTGCGGTACAGGATCATTCAATTTTGAATTTAGGGGTAGGTTCAAATCGGATGAGGTGCCAATGCGTTGGCTTTTGTCAAATTTGATAAAATTTTAAAAAAAACGCATATTTGCTTACCGGAATGGGGGAAAGGACACTCATCCAAAGTGGTTTCATTCCGGATGAATTTGAGAAACTATACATACTATGAGAAAAACTGTGACAAACATCAATCACGAGAAGCTTGATGAATCCACGTCTATCTTGCGTGCATTGGCACATCCGTTGAGAATGAAAATCCTTCAGTTTATTGACAAACATGGTACCATCAACGTCAATAAAATTTACAACACACTTAAGTTGGAACAATCCATTACCTCACAACACCTAAAGGTTTTGAGGCTTTCCGGGTTGGTGAAGGCTATTAAGGATGGAAAATACATGCACTACAGCATCAATTACGACAAAGTGGGACAATCCATTCAAGCTATCCGCAATTTCCTGGACGAAGATTAGTAACAATTTATCCTGATCCCTTCTCTAAACAGTCTGCCCTATTATAATAATTGTTAAACTTCTTTTTCAGGATCTTCCTGTGTTGAATCTAGATTCGGAGTATCAGCTTCGGCTTCATTGTCCGTAGGGTTAGTATTATCCTCACTGGCTGCTACTTCAGTTTCGGTAGAAGCTTTTTCCTGCCCGTCTTTATTCTCAGCACCTTCTTGCTGGTTCGGGTCCGTTTTAAAGAATTGTCGTTGGAAAATAAGGATATACAATACGCCAATAGTAATGGAAGAATCAGCCAGATTAAATACGGGGCTGAAAAACGTATAGAATTTTCCGCCAAGGAAAGGAATCCATTCCGGATAGGTCCCTGAAAACATAGGGAAATGTAACATATCCACTACTTTTCCATGTAGGAATCCGGCATAACCGCCCTCTTCTGGAAACATTGTCGCAACTTGGCCGTGGTAAGATTCCGAAAAGATGAGTCCGTAAAAAGCACTGTCGATAATATTGCCCAGTGCGCCTGCCAGAATAAGGGCAAAACTGACCAAAATACCTAATGAAGCGCCGGCTTTTATCAATAATCTGATATAGTACCCCAGGGCAATTACAGCAATGATCCTGAAGAGGCTCAATGCCAGTTTGCCGTATTCACCGCCCAGGGAAATTCCAAAGGCCATACCATTGTTTTCCACAAAATGGATTCTGGCCCAGTCAAATCCCAATAAGGTAAAATAGTCGTTATAGACCATTGTTGTTTTTATCCAAACCTTTAGAGACTGGTCTAACAACAAGACCAGCAATATCACCGAGATAATAATAACAGACTTCTTCAAATCAATAGTTTTTACCGGGTTTCTTTAGCTTCGATGCTCAATGTTGCATGCGGAACAGCCCTAAGTCTTTCTTTAGAAATGAGCTTACCTGTTACACGGCAAACTCCATATACTTTGTTTTTGATCCGGATCAAAGCATTTTCCAGATGCTGGATATGTTTTTTCTGTCGTCCGGCCAGGTTGATAAGTCTTTCACTTTCCATCGTTCCTGTACCATCTTCCAGACCACGGAGTTTGATGTCAGGGTTTTCTGCAAGGTCTGCCAATTGCTGTTCGTAGAAACCCAATTGTTCTTTCGCAACACGGAGTTTTTCCACAATAAGCACTCTGAATTCCTCTAATTCCTCGTCCGTGTACCTGTTCTTAATATTGTTGTTTTCCATGATCATAAATTTAATCATCAATAATAACGCCATCGTTGTCGTCGGCGTCTGCTAAAGCATCCTCTTTCACCAGAGCATTTTCCTGTAATTCCAGGTTGATTTTCCTGGTTCTGCAAATGTCCAGGGCACTGAATATGGCCGTTCTGAACGAGGATGGATCTGATTCATTCTTGCCCGCCAGTTCAAAGGCGGTGCCATGGTCAGGGGAGGTTCTTACGTATGGGAGTCCTGCGGTAAAATTTATGCCGTGTTTAAGGGAAAGTGTCTTAAATGGTCCCAATCCCTGGTCGTGGTACATAGCCAGAATTCCATCGAATTTGGTGAATTGACCACTGCCGAAAAATCCGTCGGCAGCAAAAGGACCGGTAGCCATGATGCCACTTTTCTTGCATTCAACAATAGCCGGGCGAATTATGTTTATCTCTTCATCACCAATAGCACCTTCATCACCCGCATGAGGGTTGAGGCCCAGCACTGCAATCAATGGACGTTCGATGTTAAAATCCATCTTGAGCGTTTCATTCATGATATTGATCTTGTTGACGATCAAATCCTTAGTGATGGCGGCGGCTATATCCTTTACAGGTAAATGGTTGGTCACCAGACCTACCCTAAGGCCATCGCTTACCATGAGCATAAGACTTTCTTCCGCATCAAATTTGTCCGTGAGATATTCAGTATGTCCCGGATAGGGGAAATCCGCCATTTTCATGGCTTGCTTGTTGATAGGAGCGGTTACCAAAGCGTCAATCAGTCCCTTCTTGAGGTCCTCCGTTGCTGCATCCAAAGACATATAGGCGCACTTGCCACCTATTTCAGATGCTTTGCCAAGGGTAATATTCACATTATCCTGCCAGCAATTGACCACATTGATCTTGTCATGCTGTAAATTCTCTGCAGATCTGGTGGCATTAAACCTGAAATCTATGCCAACGATGTTTTTATGATAAGACACCACTTTGGTGGAACCGTACACTACCGGAATGCATTGCTTTAAAACCCTCTGGTCTGAAAAAGTCTTGATGATCGTCTCCAGACCAATGCCATTCATATCTCCAATACTTATCCCAATTTTAAGCTTTTCCATGCTTTTATTTTTAACGTGGCCACAAATTTAATCAATTACTCAGGCTATTTCTAATTTTCCCGTAACTTGCTGTTTTAAAAGCGTGATTATTCAGCATTGCTGATTTCAGGCTGAGGCTGAGGTTTTATTCCAAACTAACCAATCTGCTTGCCTCAACCTTTTCCTGATTCTCAGGGTTGCGTCAAACACTTGCAAAACCATCGACATTGAAGGCGAAAAAATCGTACGGTCAGCACTTTTTGAATAACGAGGATATCTCCAGACGAATTGCTGATAGCTTAACCGAAAACGGTGAATTTCATAAGGTCCTGGAAATTGGTCCGGGGAAGGGAATGTTGACCAAATACCTGCTTGAAAAACCCTATGAATTACTCGTAGTCGAAGCTGACAGGGACATGGTTCAATACCTCCATCAGCACTACCCTCAACTCAAAGAGCAAATTATTCCCGCCGATTTCCTGAAAGTGCCCTTGGAAGAATTCTTCACTGATGAACCCTTCGGTCTGATTGGGAATTTCCCCTATAATATTTCTTCCCAGATCCTATTCAAAATGCTCGATTACAAAGAGCAAATTCCCGAAATGGTCGGAATGTTTCAAAAAGAAGTTGCCGAAAGAGTTGTGGCCGCCCCGGGTGGTAAAATCTACGGAGTGATCAGCGTGTTGATACAGGCATGGTATGAGGGAGAATACCTGTTCACAGTTGATAAATCAAACTTCACACCACCACCCCAGGTGCAAAGCGGAGTTATTCGTTTGAAAAGAAAAGAACAAAAAGAACTCGGCTGTGATGAAAAATTATTCAAGAGCATAGTCAAACAAGCCTTCAGTCAGCGCCGTAAAATGCTCCGAAACACTATGAAATCCTTCCTCAAAGGCAGCCCGATCCTGGAAGATCCGTTTTTCACGAAACGTCCTGAGAAGGTGAGTGTTGAGGGATTTGTACAGTTGACGAATTGGGTGACGGAGTGGAGGGGGTAGTCTTCAGTCCACAGTCTTCAGTCTTCAGTCCACAGTCCACAGTTTTCAGTTGGGAGTTCGCAGAGGAGAGTTTGAAGGGGGAGAAAGTGTAGGGTTGATTGGAATAAAATAAATAGAAAAAGTTATTAGCTCGGAATCTTTTTTTATTGGTTGGTGTTTGAACTGAAAACCATTTTGAAAACGAAAATTAACACCATGAAATTCCGAAAGTTAATAGCTTATCAGAAAGCTTTTGCGTTGGCTATGGAAATATTTGAAATTTCCAAAACTTTCCCCACTGAGGAAACTTATTCATTAACAGACCAAGTTAGGAGGTCATCTCGATCAGTTTGTAGTAATATTGCAGAATCTTACAGGAAACGACGTTACCCCAAGCATTATGTCAGCAAATTGTCTGATG
>QQUB01000842.1 GCA_008501835.1 Bacteroidota bacterium | reverse complement strand
ATTTTTGGTCAAATTGACCCTTTTGAGTTTATCAAAATCACCAATGACCTCTGGCAGACCAGGCAGTTCCATTCTTTTCAAATTGAGTTCCGTATCAAAGCTCCATAGGGATTGGTGCAATTTCCTGGCTACAGCCGATTCTTCAAATTTTCTGCTCTTTAATACAAAATCCAATGAAAAATTTGTGATATAACCGTTCGGATCAATCCCAAATTTTTTGAGCTTTTGAAAAGCAGCCTCCCCATTGCTGAAAATATGTTGAAGTCTCTCAGGAAAAATCAACTCCTCACAATCGAATTGCTTAAACAATTTTTCTACTTCGGATTTAACCCCAATGATAAATTTTTCTTCAGAATATTTTTTGGTATACCCCGTTCTGCGATCGAGATAGAGACGAAGCACATCCTCCACCAGCATTTCAGGCAAGCCCCCGGATTGCATCATATTCAGGGCCAGCAATTGGTTGGTTTTTACATCGCTTCGGAGAAATGTTCTCAGGTTTTCCAACTGTTGCTCCGAAGCGGTTAAAAGGTATAAATCAGTTTCTTTTGTCATTACTTTAAGGACTTTAAAAAGACCTTCGGACTTTTTGACCTTTAGATTATCAGAAAATTACGGTCGTACTCACCGAATGAATCTTGCCTGGCCAGGAAGACAGCTTCGGTGGGTACGTTTTCCTAAACATCTTTCAATTAACTTTGTTCATCTTAACTTTCCTTCCAGGCAATTTATCCCACACGCCCTGATTTTCAGGCACACCTCCGGAAGTCACAACCCAAAGCATTGGTGCCCTGGGAATAGTTTCCGGAGCTTCCGCATGTCCATCGGTGAAATAAATGATGGCATCAGGGAAATACTCCTCATTAGCAAATTTTATAGGCTGCTCGAAACTGGTTCCTCCCCTTCCGGAGACATAATCGGGTACCTGGCCGCCATAAAGGTATGATTTTTGAATTTGGGTATCGCACTCCACTACCATGATCTCCGCTCCTTGCCTGTAAATGTGTTGAATTTCTTTAAAGAACCTGGCATGATCCGCCGATGATGTACTGCCAGAGGTATCTACTGCTATCAGTAATTTATTTTTGTGTCTAACCTTAATGCCCGGAACCGTGCCATAACGCTTGGAAAAACGCTTTATGGTGTTTTTCAGGAAGGTTTTTGAACTGGTGGCAGAAAACAAGCGTAACACCCTTCGCCAATCCAAAACCGGACCGGCAACAACCTGGTAATTCTTCAGATAACTTCGAATCCCCCACGGAAGCTTACCGAACTGGGGAGAACTCCCTACCCGGTCCACCACATTTTTGATCATAGAATCAATGCCTCCTTCAATCACTTTTCTTTCTGCTTCGGTAAGCGGTCTCCACTGGCCATGATCTCCAAGGCCAGATGATAGTTCGTAGTCAGAATGCCCATCGATATATTTCTTCAAAGCCTTAAAAGAATCACTTGGATCCTGCTTTCTAACCTCACTTCGATAAAGCGCCAGCAATTTCTCATAATAATAATTCACTGCTTCATCGCGCTTTAGATTCATATCCCGGAAGTTTTCTATCAAAACCGGCTCTCCGGGCAATTGGCGTTTATCGATATACTGGTTGACTACCATATCCATGGCCACATTGGCAATCTGCCGATTAGAATAGTCGCCGATCATCAGGATGTGCTTAAAGAGTACATGCAGAATTTCGTGTTTCAATACACCATACCTATACTCCTCTGAGGTCAGTTCCTTGTTCCAGAACCGTTCATTCACACTTAAGGTAACCAAACCATCCTCGCGGGCAGCAACGCCCATAGTACTCACTACATCCGAAACCTCCCGCACGAGGTTGGAAAAAAAGTGACCGTAAAAAGGCTCTTTCAGGATGAGCTGGATGCTCGTCCGGGTAATTTCTTCCAGGATGTTTTGGTTGGTCATGAAATTATTACGGTTGACGGTTGACGACTAACGGTTAACGGGGTAAAATTAATATTTTTTGGGACCTCTGAGGAGCTCTCTGCCTGTAACACATGGATGAAGGTATAAAGCATGTCGATTTAAAGGTATAAACTTAAAACAACAAGCATGATGCTATTTTAAGTTTATAACTTGAAATGAATATCTTCAACGTCTTCAGACGTTAGTGACCTAATGAGAAACTTCTCGTTAATCCATCTTCACAATTTTCTTAACAACTTTTTCAGCGGAATCAAGATCATTGATCTCCACCAGATAAAAACCACCTGGTAAGGATTCGATTTGGATCATGGATTCATTTTTGGCACTCAAGAGTTTTTTACCATTCACATCATAGATCACCGCTTCAAATTGTAATTGAGCAGGTACATCAATGTGGATCAAACCTGTGGCTGGATTAGGATAAACATTGATCATCAAATCAGCTAATTCTGATGTAGATGTCATGAAATCTGTACATTCTTCTGGTGCACCGCCATCCACCCAAGCCTGTAATTGTGCCAGGTCCTGTGCGCTTAAAGGTGCACTGATACGGTCGTTCATCGAAGGAAATGGGATCATAGTACCACAACCATCATACCCGGCTATAGTGATAATATCAACTAAAGTAGTTCCGGAAAGCAGGCTTGTGCCGCAAATATTCCCTCCGGCTGCTGTTGTAGCATATGACCGAAGGTCCAGTCCACCGGATGCACCGCCACCATGGCAACTGATACAACCATTGGTTTCAAAGATCCGCTCTACATCCGACCACCCCAGGAACCCGTTGTCACATAGATCTGTATTGTCCTCCACATAACCTGCCGGTTGGGTACAGGCATCCATTGAATTATTCACATCCCCCAGACCATCACCATCCGCATCCAGATACCAGGTGATTTCCCCGGGACCGTCGCAAATTCCACATTCATCAATGACCCCATAACAGGCCGTTGAATCAATACCGAATTGTACTTCTGCAATGGAGGCACAAGCACCTTCGTCATGAGTGGAGAGGATTGTGATCAGAATTTTCTTTAAAAAGAGCCCTTCAAAATCTGGACCGGAAAAACCTTGGTAATCACTTGTTTCAGGAGCCTGAGGGAATTCATAGGTACCCAGTTCCATCCAGGAATCTCCGTCAACGGAATAGTCAATAACCACATCCTTTGCACCCCAGCCACTTTCGCCGGTTCTGTTAGCATTCCAGAAATGGGTTGAATCGATATACTGTGACTCGTGAAATTCGTATAAAACCCAATAGGTATTATCTCCGCGTAAAGGATTCGGGTTTTCGGAAGTTGTACAGGACACCCAACTTTCATTCCAATAATTGCCATTCTCGACACATTGAGCACTTAGGCTGAATGTACCGAAAAGGCTTAATATGATAAAGATATATTTAGTCATTTGTTTTGATTTTAATTGTTTGAGAACTGTTATCCCATGAATCCCAGAGGACCTCCATCAGGTGTTGGTGTCCAGAAATTAGTAATGTTCGGGAAGATCTGATCCAGGTCGGAAGAGGACGCCCCGAACCAAAGCGCCAGTTCTGCAAAATATTCATCACAGGAAGTGGTAGGAATTAATCGCCCGCCACCAATGTCAAGGGAATTACCCAGGTAGAGTTCCGGATATTGCCCATAAAGTTTCTGCCCATCAACTGCATTTCCCCATACGAGTGCATTTCCACCCCAAGCATGATCGGCTCCATCTCCATTGGAAGATAATTTTCTTCCAAAATCAGACATGGTAAAACCAACAACATCGTTCCCAACACCCAACTCTTCCATGGCTGCATGAAAAGATGCAATCGCAACATCCAATTGTGCCATCAGATCATTATGATCATCCAAAAGGTCAGCATGGGTGTCAAAACCGCCAAACTCAATGAAAAAGGTTTGATTACTCACCCCCAGGATATCCCGGGCAGCAATAGTTTTGGCTACCATCAACAGTTTTTGCGAAAGCACATCATTCCCAAATTCAGTGGTAATAGGTGTTCCGTTGGTAATAGCCGAACTAAAGGAGAAGGAATTCCCATTTGAATCGCTTATCGTATTTGAGTAAGCAGTCTCCAGAATATTATTGTAAGTCTGATCGAGCAGATTATCGAGAGTCTGACGTTTTATGGTCTGGTAAAAATTGTTACTCGACGACCCGTTGAGCAATACACTGCCAGTATTTTGATGACTGATCGCATATTCCTTTATGATATTCCCCCGCTGGAAAATATTCACACCATCCAAAGATATGTTCATCGATATATCCTGATTGGCGTTGTTGGTATAAAGAATATCCGCAAGTCTTCCTCCCCAACCTAAGGAATTGATGTTCTGTGGAACGCTTGTTTGCCAGTGAATCCGTTGATCTAAATGGGAAAATAGTCCCAGCGGAACATTGGCGGTCTGGTTTTGGAAATCCGAAACCGTCGTTGGTTCTACAAGTGCCCCAACGTTGGAAATAAAAGCTGCATTTCCAGCCTCAAACATCGTTTGCAAATTCGTCAAACTTGGATGCAGACCGAACTCCTGTCCGGAAACGTTGGTTGGATTGATGGGCAACAATTCATTTTGAGACAAAGCAAGTCCTCCACGTACAGTAGCGTATTCATTATATTCTGAATCCCCTCTTGGCACCAGCATATTGAAGCTGTCATTTCCACCTTGCAGCATGATACAAACCAGTGCTTTGTATCCATTGAAGGGAGGATTAAAAGGGCGGTTAGCAGCCGCAGCGGCATTCATCAACCCCAAATTGGTAATACCTGAAAAAAGTGAAGTCACGCCAATGGAAGCACAGCCCATCGTAACCCGGCCCAAAAACTCCCGGCGTGTATGTTTATGTTTTGACATTATTTTTGATTTTCAATTGAGTGTAAAAATGGTAGAAATGACCTCCTACTTTAAGATGGTATAATCAGCTGCAACGACTATGAAGTAAATAGCTGATTTAACCAAAGTCTCGGAAGAGAAGTTGCCCGGTGCATCCTGCAGCGCAGTGATGGTATCTCCAATAATGGTTTTGGAACCATCGGATAACTCACCATGACAAAGGATCAAATCCAGACGATCAATCAATGCGGAGACTCCATCGCTTTCCAACACATCGATCTCGTCCGAAAAGTCAAGAAATGGTGCATCTGCATTATTATTAACCAGTCTCGGATTGTTGGGATTGACACCTGTAAAGTTCCGAAAAGGCTGACCTGTCAACATATCTTCCATCCAATTCAGATAGTGAATGGCTGTAACGGAATGTAAAATTTGAAACTCAGGCGAGACCATATCATTGGGAGCAACATAGTCGTCCTCCGCGTAAAAGGGCGTAAAAAAATTGAAAACCGTCGGCGCTCCCATGAAAGTTTGTTCCACTCTGTCAAATAAGAATCCGGCATCACTCATCCACAGTTTTCCTGAAGGACTATCAATATCAAATGCCCGGCAAACGGTGGTGAACCTTTCAAGAGGCTGTCTTAATTTTCCGGTTTTAGGATCATCTATCCAAATGCAATCTCTGGCTTCAGGATCGGTCAGCACAGCTCTGAAAACTGCCTGCATATCCCCTCTTTCACCATGTCCATTATTGTTAAAAGCACTGGCTACTCTGTTGATGTAAGCAGGCGTAGGATTGGATTTTACCAACTGCTGGATTAATCGAATGGCTATGAATGGCCCTACATTAGGATGATTGAACAAAACATCCAGCGCCTGGTCAATATCCTGCATACCTGGCTGCCCGGCAGGGATGACTGTACCGTCGATCATAACTTTTGGTCCCGGTTCGTGGTGTTGTTGCCACATGATCATTGGAACCGTAAGGTCATATCTGTTCAGGGCATTTCCGAAAGTCAGTGGCTGCCCTTCGAGATTTGGGAAATTCTCAACATTCCAGGCACCTCCGGAAAGGCCGGTAAAAACTTTTGCCAATTCCTGAATATCGAGGATATCATAAGTAGGAATTCTTTCTCCGTCTTCATCCAGTTTGTAGCTACCATCATTATTGAGTTCGTACAAACCAATGGTAAACAACTGCATAATCTCCCGGGCATAATTTTCGTCTGGCAAAGTTCCCAATGCCGGATCTCCTTTCCTGTTATGCAAATGACTAAGATAATACCCCATGATCGGGTGCAAGGTCACCTCAGACATAATATCCCTAAAGTTGCCAAAGGCTCCATCATAGAGAATATCGTAGTAGTCCGAGCCACCAAATCCCTGGCCGTTGAGACGTATACTTCTGGTAGAAACCACAAAGATCTGGTTGAGAGCAAAAGCAGCTTTATTTCGAAGTACATCCTGGCCTCTGAATACTTTATCCCAGAATACGAAATCAGTATACGCTCTTAATTCGTCTAGATCAGCATCGGGGTATTCAGCCTGAATCAGGTCATTAACTTCTCCAAATGT
>QQUB01000046.1 GCA_008501835.1 Bacteroidota bacterium | reverse complement strand
TCATAAATTCCCAATCAAACCCACTATCAACTCCCTTTAATATGATGCCTTCGATCTCTTCATTAGACTGTATAATGCCAGGTGTGACAGCAAATACCTGAATATGGCGAATGCCTTCGTTACTTTGTCGTTCAACTGTAATCTCTCTCCCTCTCCACTCTTCATACGCAAAATAGGATACCTGTTGAATAGTATCAATGGAAGGGTAAAAATCCTGAAACTTACTGATTGGTTTGGCTTCTAAAATAGAACGACTAACCCCTGAATCGGAAATATGAATATGTCCCCAAAATCCGAAAATTTTGCTGCTGATTTCTCTTTTAAAGCCAGCGATAAGTGCCGTTGAGGCAATCATCACAGAGACGCTTAAGGCTACAGCAATCACTGCGAATCTAATAATGAGTCGCGAAAATGATTGTTGCCCGAAGCGGGCGACTTTTCTGGTTATGAAATAAGCAAAATTCATGGTACCTGTTTAGAGGCGTAAATGTAGGAAATTCCTCCAAGGAAAAAGAGTGAAATAAACAATTAGCCAAATTGTTTTGTTATAGTACCGTTCTCTGAAAAGAGATCGAACACCAAAATAAACAGCCGAGAGTCGTTTCTTTTTAATCCACACCTACCAAAAGGCTGCTTTCAAAATTCACCTACCTTTTTGGCTTCTAACAGAGGTTTCAAAAATTAATCCTGAAAATTCGTTTGTTTCACGGCAAAACGACAAAAACCATTAAATATTTTTAAAAATGGCGGACTAATGTCAGATTACAATAAAGTTCGATTATTTTCACGGCCCAATCATTACCAACTAAAAAATTATCCATGCAACAAAAAAAAGTAAAATATTCTACTGAGATCTCCTCAGAGTTCATGCAAACTGCCAAAGCACGCGTAAGAGCTTATTTTAAAGACAACAACATCACCCGTTACGGCAATTTCCAAATGTATTTAAAAACGGTGGTCATGATGTCCCTGTACCTGACGCCATATATCCTGATGATGAGTGGGGTATTTAGTAATGCCTGGCTCATACTGGGCATGTACGTCATAATGGGGGTTGGAATGGCAGGAGTTGGGTTTTCTGTTATGCATGATGCCAACCACGGGGCCTATTCAAAAAATAAAACCTTGAATAAATACCTCGGGTTAATCATTAATATTTTAGGGGGGAATGCACTTAACTGGAAAATTCAACACAACGTCCTTCACCATACCTACACTAATGTGGATGGACTTGATGAAGATATCAAAACCGTCAATATCCTGAGGTTCTCCCCCCACCAAAACCATTACAAGATCCACAAGTTTCAACATTTGTATGCCTGGTTCTTCTATGGATTAATGACCCTTATGTGGGTTTCAACCAAGGACTTTTCCCAACTCAAAAGGTATAGATCCAAAGGCTTGGTAAAACAATTTACCAGTTCACAGATGGGCTTTTTATATTTCAAGATTATTATGTCTAAAATTGTATATCTGGGATTACTGGTTGTTTTACCAATGCTCGTTTTACCGATATCAATTTGGTTGACGCTTGCATTTTTCTTTATCATGCATTTTGTGGCAGGGTTGATCCTGGCAATGGTTTTTCAGCCAGCTCATGTTATGCCTACTTCTGATTTTCCTTTGCCAAACAAGAATGGTATTATCGAAAACAACTGGGCCATTCATCAAATGTTTACCACCACCAATTTTGCTCCTAACAACAAATTACTTTCCTGGTTTATCGGTGGATTAAATTACCAGATAGAACACCATTTATTTCCCAATATCTGCCACATCCACTATTCCAAAATCAATAAAATTGTTAAAAAAACAGCCCTGGAATATGGGTTACCCTATAATTCGATCAAAAGTTTTCGGGCAGCACTTTTGACACATGCCAGGATGTTGAAAAAACTGGGTTCCAAAAAAGACTTAGGCTGGCAATCGGAATTAAGGATTGACTAAAAAGTTCTGCAATCCAAATAATAATGGCAGATGAATGAATTTCATCTGCCATTAATTTTATCCGAAAATTGTTTTTTGTAATCTTTCTTTATGGCTAAAGAATTTTATTTATCCTACTTTTGCGAAGCATAATACAGAAGGTACATTCAATATTCATAATTGAACGAAATGCCATTGAATTGTTCAATTATGAATGAATTGTAACACACAAATTATCACTCCCCGGATAAATTGCCAAAAACAAACCCTGAATTTCCCGACATACAAAAGCAACATTATGAATAATCAGGCAATTAAGGATGCACTCAAAAACTGGCCCAAGATTGTGGCCAGGTATCAAAAAGCTGACAATAAAAAAGCCGTCACCCAGATCATAAATACCTACTTACCATTTATTGGAATCTGGATCCTGATGTATTTCAGCCTGAGCTGGTCTTACTGGATTACATTAGGGCTGGCAGTCATCAATAGCTTTTTCCTCGGCCGGATTTTTATCATACAACATGATTGCGGGCACCAATCCTTCATGAAAAACAGAAAGCACAACCAGATCATTGGAGTCATGTGCAGTCTTTTCAGCACCATTCCTTTTGATTATTGGGCAAGACTTCACAGCTTTCACCATTCCCATAACGGTCAGCTTGAAGTTGTTCACATCGGTGATATCCGGACCTATACCGTTGAACAATATAAAGCTCTGCCACGCAGCAAAAGGATTTATTACAGGTTGCTTAGGAATCCGATCATTTTATTCCTGATTGGTCCGATCATTTATTTCACCATAATTCATTTCCCAGCTACCGAATTGCCCTGGGGAAACAAAAAAAGATGGAAAAAGGTGAAAGTCAAACAATTGCTCAATAACTTTTATCAGATTTCCTTTTACCTGGTATTAGGCTTTTTAATTGGATGGAAAAACTTCTTGCTGGTTCACATACCGATCTTCCTGTTTTACGGTACTTTTTCTTTGTGGTTCTTCTACGTTCAGCACCAGCATGAAGAAACCTATAAAAAATGGAAAAAGGACTGGGACTATCTGCTTTCAGCCATTAAGGGAAGTACTTTTTACAAATTACCTAAAGTATTTCAATGGCTCACAGGCAACATCGGCTTCCATCATATTCACCACTTAAGTCCAAAAATCCCGAATTACAATTTAGAAAAATGCGCCAGGGAGAACCCAATTTTGACAAAATACGTTACTACGGTTACCTTTTGGGGTAGTCTGAAATATATGTTCCATCACTTATGGGATGAAGAAACTGAAAAAATGATCAGTTTTTGGAAATATTACAAAATGCAACGAAGCTCAGATCATGGTTAAATTTGGAATGTTGACTTTGATCTACAACTAAACAGATTTTTAAATGAATTTTATTGAAGAACTAGAATGGAGAGGCATGCTTCACGATGCCACTCCGGGAACCAAAGAAGCCTTAAATGAAGGCATGATGACAGGGTACATTGGCTTTGACCCTACCGCTCCTTCAATGACTATTGGTAATTATGTCCAGATCATGCTTTTGAAATTATTTCAACTTTCAGGGCACAAACCCATCGTTCTGATGGGAGGGGCAACCGGCCGGATCGGAGACCCTTCAGGAAAGGACCAGGAAAGACAACTAAAGTCATATGAAGAACTGGATTCCAATCTGGAATTTCAGAAAAAACAAGTGGCTAAATTCCTCGAATTCGAAGAAGGAGAAAACAAGGCAGAAATTGTCAACAACCTTGATTTTTATAAAAACATGAACGTATTGGATTTCCTCAGGGATGTAGGAAAAACCCTTACGGTCAACTATATGATGTCCAAAGATTCTGTAAAGAACAGGCTCGAAACAGGTTTGTCATTTACTGAATTCAGTTACCAGCTTTTGCAGGCATACGATTTTCAATGTTTGTACAATGATTATGACTGTAAAGTCCAGATGGGTGGTTCGGACCAATGGGGGAATATTACTTCCGGTACCGAATTCATCAGAAGAAATCTTGGCGCCAAAGCTTTTGCAGCGACTACTCCCCTGTTGACTAAATCCGATGGAAAAAAATTCGGTAAATCGGAACAGGGAAATATCTGGCTGGATCCTAAAATGACTTCTCCCTACCAATTCTACCAGTTTTGGATCAATGCCGATGATGCTGATCTTCCGACTTTTACCCGTTATTTCACTTTGAAGTCAAAAGAGGAAGTTGAACAACTGGAAAAAGAATATGCGGAAGACCCTCAAACATTGAAGCGTATCCTGGCCGAGGAGTTAACGGTAAGAATTCACTCCAGGGAAGATTATGAATCAGTGTTGAAAGTGACTGAATTGTTATTTAACAAAAAAGCCAACGCGGATTTCCTCAAATCCTTGTCTGAGACAGAGTTGGAAACCGTAGGTGGAGAAATACCCGGTTTTAAAGTCAATAAGGCAGACATTGATGGTGAGATTAACATCATCGATTTGCTGGCGGGAAAAACTTCAATTGTTAATTCCAATGGAGATGCCAGACGAGCTATAAAAGGTAACGCTATTTCGGTGAACAAGGAGAAAATCTCTTCTCATGAAGCCATGATCAATGCCAGCGAATTATTGCACGGTCGCTTCCTGATGGTGGAAAATGGAAAGAAAAATAAGTTTCTTGTAGAAGTAGTTTAACTATTGATTTCTCATAAATAAAAAGGGCCTGATTATTTCATTTAATCAGGCCCTTTTTTTGGGATTCACCTAAAATTTAACAAACTCCTCAACGTGTTTCCTAATCGTTTTTATCGTCTCCTCATCCACTATATTACCATCAGTATCAATCAATCCAGAAACACTTGAATAAGGCATTCGGTTTGGCAGAGTTACTGCCCCCATATGGTTAAGAGAATCCGCCAGATGATCCATTCCACGAAGATTTCCTGCTCTTCCTGTAGCAACCCCTACCAGCGCTGCCTTTTTGTTTTTAAAATTGGTGGTATAATTCCGCACAGAAACGCCATCGATAAATAATTTTACAATGCCCGGGTAACTACCGTTATATTCCGGAGTGACAAAAATGAATTTCTGGGCAGGGGTAATGTATTTATCCTGAATTATTGCAAGGCTTTCCGCTTGTTTTTGTTCACTATACATCGCGTCATGCATCCAGTCATGTGGCATATTGGACATATCGAACAACTGCACCGGTTCATCCGTCAACTCCTGTATCAACTCCACATATTTCCTGGCAAAAGAGAGCGTCCGGTTATTCATTCTGTTTGAGCCTGATATTACTGTGATCATTTTTGTGTTTTTTTCAGAATTAACTTTGAAGTGGTTTTTAAACAGTAAAGGAAATTTACCTCATTATTGTTTACAATTAATCCCAAAAGGGCTTAAAATTTATTAAATTTGAGGGCAAAGGTAGAATTTAAAAAGAAGTTATTTTAAAAATAAGGGAATATGAAAATTACATATTATGGTCACGCCTGTTTTGGTGTTGAAATGAATGGAAAACATTTGCTGTTTGATCCTTTCATTACAGGCAATGAATTAGCCAAACACGTTGAGATTGATAAAATTCCTGCGGATTACATCCTCATCTCTCACGGCCATGGAGACCATGTTGCTGACGCTGAGGCCATCGGTAAAAGAACCGGAGCCAAAGTTATTTCAAATTTTGAAATCGTTTCCTGGTTTGAGCAGAAAGGATTACAAGGCCATCCGATGAATCATGGGGGGAAATGGACTTTTGACTTTGGAACTGTGAAATATGTCAGTGCTATTCATTCCAGTGTACTACCTGATGGTACCTACGGGGGAAATCCAGGCGGTTTCGTAATTTGGGATGACGATCAATGTTTCTATTTTGCAGGCGATACTGCAGTTACCATGGACATGAAGCTCATCCCGATGTTATGTCCGAAACTCGATTTTGCCATTATGCCTATTGGTGATAATTTTACCATGGATATTCAGGAAGCCGTATTGGCGGCAGATTTTGTAGACTGCAAAAAAATCGTCGGATGTCATTTCGATACCTTTGGATATATTGTTATTGACAAGGATGCTGCAAAAAAAGCTTTTGAAGATACCGGAAAAGAATTAATTTTGCTGCCGGTCGGGGAAAGCGCAGACATTTAGGCCAAATCCTCGTGCTACTGATCCCTGACCAAAAATAAGCCAATTCATATTTCTTAACTCGTAATCAATCTAAAGAACACCATGGGAAAAGTAGTGACCATTGCTAACCAAAAAGGAGGTGTAGGCAAAACCACCACTGCCATCAACCTGGCAGCCAGTCTTACTGTATTAGAAAAAAAGATCCTGCTTATCGATGCGGACCCTCAGGCTAATGCCTCCTCCGGTGTTGGTGAAATGGAAGAAGATGTAGATACCAACATTTATGACTGTATCATTAATGGTCTTGACCCTGAAGAAGCCATTTATGAAACTG
>QQUB01000263.1 GCA_008501835.1 Bacteroidota bacterium | reverse complement strand
ACATCATCGATCTGGCCATCAAAATGGGGACCGTCTGGAAATTGACTACGCCCGAAGTAGTTCAACATTGGTGCTATGTCAGAAGGGTCGATTGTTATTGTACCTGAATCAACAACGGAGCCGTTAACATACAAGGTTCCAGTATCACCATCCAAGACAATAGAAACGTGTGTCCATTCATTGATTGGAAGAGGAGTGCTCGATGCCAAACCCTGTTGTCCTCCTGCTCCGGATGTTGTAATAACAAACCGCAAGTTATTTGGCCAGCCATTTGGCGAGAGGACCATATATTGAGAAGTATTATTACCAAAGTCAAAAATACGTTCCCAAAGAGACGAACCGGATCCATCCCAGTTTACCCAGGCAGCAAAGGAGAAGTCGTTGTAGGTATCAAACATTCCGGAAGGCAAGGTCACGTGTTGATTAATACCATCCAGATCAATGGCTTGCCCAACCTGGCCAGCTATATAGGTTGGTCCGTTCTGTGCGGTTCCGTTGTTTGCTCCAGCACTGTCATTTGTATTGTTTTCAAATTCATATTGAGCATCAGGTGTTGGTCCGCCGCCGGTGTTCCATTCATAACTTAGCGTCCCCTGACCAGTGGAACCGGAAGCATCAAGGAGAATAGAAGGATTATTGCAATCAAGATGAGTTGCCGGGGCACTTATGTCCGGTGTAGGTGGCGTAATATTTTCCGTTATCGTCACTGAGGTTTCATTAGTACATCCATTTCCAAGATCCGTGATGGTAACCGTATAAATGCCGGGCTCAGTCACTGTCGGACCACTACCGACATACCCGTTACTCCAAACGAGGGTCACTCCCTCACCTGTCGTTCCACCACCGGTGGACCACAATATGGAGAAATCATAAATACAATTCAATTCCGTAGTCGGGGCGGCTCCTGCCTGTATCCAGGGTACTTCAGTACTCTCGGTAATCAGTATATTGTCGACAGAGCTACAGCCATTCGCTGCATCCGTCACGGTTACAAAATATTCTCCGGCAGCGGTGACTTCCAATGTTGAGCCTGTGCTACCGCCCGTCCATTCAAAACTCAGAGCTCCCTGCCCGGAAGAGCCAGTAGCATCCAGAGTAATACTACCCGTTTCACAATCAAGTTGCGTGGTCGGAGCATCAATCATTGCCGTTGGTTCCGTATAATTTTCAGTGATCGTAATTAATTCAAGATCTGTAGCTCCTGTAACGAGGTCGCTCAACTGGAGTTGGTAAGTACCAGGTTCATTGACCATTAAAACAGGATCCGTGCCTATAGTAGCAAAAGATTCATCGGACCATATATACTCCAGCTGATGATCACCCGTACTTGTTGAAGCGTCGAGTGTCACCTCATTAATATTACAATCTAAAACGGTCCCCTGAGGGGTTAATATGACAATGTCCGGATCCATCGGAATAAAAGGTAAACAGAAGCTTGTTGTTTCTTCAAGCGTAAACTCAGCTCCGCCGGCAATTATATCTCCATCAACATCCGTAACGATATAGGACCCTATTCCGTAACCACAGCAAAGACCATCTCCGGCAGTGTCAAAGATTATGAAATCATAACAACCGTCCGGAATACAAAGCGGTATATTTAGGGTACTGCCATCCGGCTCATCGGGATATAATCCACCACTGGCAATTAATGCGCCGGAGGTATCCCTGATTTCCCAACTTGTTTCCTGCGGATAATCATCAAACGTAATAGAGATCAATACCGAATTATCCGATGTACCGCTTTCAGTAACCGTTACAGAAGTAACATCCGTACAACCATTGGCAGCATCGGTGACCGTAACGAAATAGTCGCCGGGGGACATCACATCCAGCGTTGGACCGGTACTGCCACCTGTCCACATATAACTTAAACTTCCCTGACCCGAAGAGCCTGAAGCATCAAGGGTAATACTTGTGGTATTACAATCCAGCTGAGTGGATGGCACATCGATCATGGCTGTGACTGTAGGAGCCTCTACTGTAAAAGAAGCCATACACTGCAGTCCTGCACCAGAACAGTCATCTGTTGCTGAGAAGGTCACTGTGACACTTCCACCCGTTGCAGCATTCGGAGCACCCGCAGCGTTATTCGTCACCTGAGGGTTACAGCCCCCATTCACTGCTACTGTTGCCAGCCAATTAGCGAAAGCGGCGTCGACTGCAGCCTGACTCTGGCATGCTGCTTCAGTTACATCCACAGGGCAGGTGAGGGCCATACATCCATTACTATCACCATTAATCGTCCAGCCATCATCATTGATCAGGCTGGTTCGGGCATCTTCTCCCAAACAATACTTTAACCCGGTTGCCCCAAGTGTAATATTTGGCAAGACCGGCCCGTTTGCCCATCCGATGAGGGTATTATCGTAGTTTTGAATGGATAATCCTGAACCCGATAACATGAGGTCCATATTGGTAACATTAGAAATATCCCAGTCACCCAAATTTTGATCAAAGGAGGATGCACCGTTAAACATTCTAAACATTAAAGTCGCTCCTGAAACATCCCACATGTTCAAAGGCTGATTAAAGGAAGTGGCAGCATTGAACAAGTATATCATATCGGATACACTGGAAACATCCCACATATCTAATGGCTGATTAAAAGAGATCGCTCCATTGAACATTCCTCCCATATCCGTTACATTGGATACATCCCAGGAGTTCAAAGGCTGATTAAACGATGTGGCACCATTAAACATGTTCCTGGTGGATTGAATATTAGACATATTCCAAAACGAAATATCGCTATTAAGACTTGTACAATCACTAAATGCCCAATGCATGCTGGTCACATTACTCAAATCAGGCGCATCAGAGGCATTAATGACCAGGTTTGTACAATAGCGAAATCCATATTCAAAAGTTGTCCATTCTATGGTCCCCCACTGTTCAATCGACTGTAGTTTATCACTGTCTCCTGTTGTCTGAAAAGAAGTATTGGTCAATTCTCCGGTTATACTCACCGTATGGACACCAGGAGATGAATAAGTATGCATAGCCGGACCCGTCAGTCCGGTTTCCAAAGTCCCGTCGCCCCAGTCAATATTATAACCAAACCCGGTCCCGTATGCAGGTACGGTAACTGATTCATTGGAAGCAGTGGTTTCCCAGGTTGTAATAAACGGTGTACACCCAATAACCGCTTCGGAAATAACAACCGAGTGTGTTGCCTCACAACCATTGGCGGTATCGGTAACGGTAACCGAATAAGTACCTCCTGCATTAACCGTTATTTCATCTGACGTACTATCATTAGACCAAAGGTAATTTATGGCACCTTGTGCATTAAAAATGCCAACCAATAAAGTACTACTTGGGTTGTCGCAGTCCAAATGAGCAACAGTTGGAAAAATTTCAGTAGCCAGGAAAGGAGGACCGCCGGTAATAGCAACAGAGGCTGTATCCGAAGACAAATTAACAGCATCCGTCGCGATCAGATAATATACCCCTGAATCATCAACGGTGAAGGTTGGGTCCGTACCCAATACAGATATCCCATCTGTCCATTCATAAGTGAGGGAGTTTTCTCCGTTAGATCCGGAACCGTCTAGAGTGATTTCCGGAAAATGGCAGTTGACCTCCGTGCCCTGTAAAGGATTGATGATAGCTGTAGGAGAGTTGACGAGACAGAAAAAGGAAGTTTCCAGCGTATCAAAAACAGCTCCCATGGCTAAAGTGTCTCCGGTAAGGTTGGTAATGGAATAAGCTCCATCACCCCAGGCACAACACAAACCATCTCCAAAAGAGTCATATATATTTAAATTATAACAATCACTCTCTGCACAAAAAGGAATGGTCAGGGTAGAACCTGCCGGTTCATCGGTATAAGGCCCACCAGACATAAAAAATCCATTGTTACCTGCTAAATCCCAGGAAATGTCTCCAGGGTAGTCGTCAAAATTAATATTCAAGAACAGGTTGCCGGCTTCAGTGATCTGCACACTATCCAGATCTGTTTCCATGGTCACTTCATCTGTCACCTGCAGGTAGTAGGTTCCGGCGGCTGTGACAGCTACCGTAGGGTCAGTTCCGATAATGGTTTGGGTTGCGTCCTCCCATTGATAAGATAAATTGTTATCTCCAAAAGAATTGGATCCGTCCAGTAAAAGCGAACCACCATAGCAATTCAAAGCGGTGCCTTCCGGGGAGGCAATAACAGCCTTTGGCAATTCCATTGCCACACAAATCTGGGTTGTTTCGGAAAAAGAAAACTCTGCCCCTTGGGCCAGGGTATCGCCCTGGGCATTTGTCAAGGTATAAAATCCATTTCCCTGGGCACAGCATAACCCGTCACCATAAGAATCATTTATGATAAACTCATAGCAACCATCCGCTAAACAAAAAGAAACATCTAAGGTATCTCCGGCAGATAGAAAATTATATGGTCCCTCTGAGGCCACTGTCTCACCAACCAGGTTTTTGACTTCCCAGCTGATATCCCCGGGGAAATTGTCAAAAACAATATTCAGATCATAGCGATTATCAAAACAATCATACTTCATCACTGAAGCACCGGAACCGGTTCCGGCATCATTATCCCTATAGGAAACAAATGGCTGTCCATGATATAAGGCCAGGTTTAAATTAAGCGGTCCATGGGCCGTAAATGCTTCTGAACCAATGGTCTCCCATACACCTCCTGAAAACTTCTTTACCGTCACTCCTCCTCCATTAGCCTCATCCCCATAGGCCAGATAAGGCTCATTCTCAAAGATAGCAAGGCTTGTATATTCTATTGCTCCATCAGACACCCCCTGTGCACCCACATATTCCCATGCAGTTCCTGAAAATCGCATAACGCTTGCCATATTGCCCGCGTTACCATCCTGGAAAGCAATATATTCTGACTCGTTGGCACCACCAACTGCAAGACTGAGAAAATCAGTCTGATCAGTTATATTTCCACTACCAACAAAACTCCAAAGAACGTCCATGAATTCTTCCTGCCATTCATAGGTCATCACATTAACGGAGTTCGTTCCAGGATTAACATAGGCAACTGTAGGGATGCCTGCCGGCGAGAATGCTAATTGTACCTGCTCTGCCTGATCGGAAAACCCTTCAAAACCAATGGTTACCCAGTTGGTTCCATCAAATTTTTTCATGGTAAGGTTTCCTCCATTATCATTATCGGCAGCAGCTACATAAGGTTCATTATTGTAAATGGCCAGGGAAGGGGATTTATTTGCATTGATAAATCCTGTTGCACCGACATCCACCCAATTGGTTCCATCAAATTTCATCACCCTAAGACCATCTAAGAGGTCGATAAATGCAACGTAAGGTACATCCATACCATCCAATGCCAGACTAGGGGCAAGTGCGTCCGCCAAAGGACTCAAAAAGGCAAAATTTTCCGTTCCGACCGTTTCCCATGAACTGCCATTGAACCTTTTCACCGACAGCTGAATGCCGGCCGAGTACGCAACATGGGGCTCTCCGGTACTACTGAACTCAATATCTGTTCTGTCTATGGAGGTTCCGGAAAAATTAAATGTCCCCACATACCCCCAGCTTTCCTGGGCCAACAGTTTTGTGGAACCAAAAATGACAAACATCGCCCCTGCCAATGCCCATGCAAAGGTTTTATTAAAAGTGTAAACTTTAGTCATAACAGATTTTTTTCAAAAGGCATGGGCCATGGCCTGCCGTGGGTTTATTGTTTAGTTCAATTGATTTTATAACTTTACTTTACCATTATGGACTTTATCTCACTCAGGTCGCCTACCCAGCCGTTGTCAAAACGGATGCGGACGGCATAGTTGTAGAGGACGTTTTGGGAGATTTCTCTATCTTCGAAAATCATTGTCTCTCCCTCAACACTTGTCAATAATTCAACAACATTTCCTCCACTGGACCGGTAAATTTCGAAAACAAACGGAGCGTTAGCGATTTGTTCATTAATGGGAGAATATTCCCATTCCAGAAGATTTTTATTTTCTAATTGAGATTGGTCAAAAACCACGCTCAAATTACTAACGACAACAGCTTCACCCGGAAAAGGTACTCTTCCTTGTTTCACGCCAGAGAAATCGGAAAGGTTATTAGCCTCGTCATAGGCCATCAACCGATAAAAATAGTCTTTCCCTATTTCAACCAACGGGTCTAAATAAATGCTCTGACCTGCTTCAAGTGTATCCACCAGTTGCCACTGTTCATCATCAGAATCTTCCGTTTTTTTATAAAGCAATTGCCCTATTGCATCTTCACTTGCACTTGGGAACCAACGTATTTGCATTTGACCATTTTCAGGAGAAACACTTTCCATGATCGGATCAACCGGAGGCATTACATCCAGGCGAGCCACCTTAATAACTTTTGAGGGAACCCCCCGGTTATAGGCATCATCTTCT
>QQUB01000328.1 GCA_008501835.1 Bacteroidota bacterium | reverse complement strand
TGCAAAGAAGAGGCGCTTCATACGATCCAGCGCTTCCATCATACACCCTTCCGGTTTGATCAGATAGTCCAGCCTGTAAATCATATCGAGCAATAAATAACCTATACCTCCCGGGTATTTTGACGAATCTAAAGGTCCTTCTTTTATTTCTTGAAGTACGTCTTTGATCTTGGATTGAATAAATTGATACTTCACCTCCTTCATTTCATCGGAAATAGGAATAAGGTGAGAAACCTCTACAGGTTTCAACATATCAAATTCATCTAATAGCAGATCATCAAATTTATCGGCTTGAATAGCCATTTCCTTAAGGGCGAAGTACAATTTATAAGGAGATCCGTCCAGGGAATAAGTATCAAAAACAACCAGCAATTCATTATCATCCCCAAGGGCAAATCTCCCAAAATTCATGCTGAAATTCTTCTCCAACAACCTCCTCAAAAACCCCACATTGAGCTGTTCCGTCTGGGCGATCTTGGCCATAGCCCTCAGACTGTTTTTATCTGCGAACCCACTGATCTTTTTTGACCCCTGGTAAATTTCGAATTTAATCCCATTTTCTTCACCCCACCAGCGAACATTATCCTCTTCTTCATCTCTGAGGTAATTAAAAAAGGCCTTGTAGCAATCTACATACTGCTCTGCCTCAAATTTCTCCAATGCTTCATCCCATGCATCGTAATTGGAAGTACCTTTATAGGAATCACTATAGCGACCAAAACGAATATCGGGCTGTTGGACTGCTTCTTCTTTAGTACCAAAAAGTCTGTCAAGAAAACTCATGATTAATTAACTGTTTGAGCGATATCTTTACGAGGCTGAAATTACACTTTTTAATTGTAAAAACAGATTTAAGGAGCTAATCTTTCGATCTGCCATTCCCCATTATCCTGCAAGGTGTAATTAAAACGGTCGTGAAGCCTGTTTTTCCTTCCCTGCCAAAATTCGATTTCCTTTGGAACCACCCGATAACCTCCCCAAAATGAAGGTAAAGGCACTTCTTTGTCCTGGAATTTCGATTTCATTTCCTCAAATTTGGAGAGCAGTAGTGATCTTGTTGTAATCACACTGCTTTGATTGGATGTCCAGGCCCCAAGCTGACTACCCCGGGGGCGACTGAGGAAATATTTGATGGATTGCGCAGTTGGTACCTTCTCTGCAATGCCGTTGATCTTAACCTGACGCTGCAAATCAAGCCATGGGAACAACAAAGAAACCTTCGAATTACCTGCAATATCTTTGGCCTTTTTACTTTCGTAATTGGTATAAAAAACAAATCCTTCCCCGTCAAAAAATTTCAATAATACCGTTCTGACGGAAGGTTGACCACTATCATTCACCGTAGCAAGTGTCATTGCATTCGGTTCGATCATACCGCTTTCCTGTGCCTGTTTGAACCATTTTTCAAACTGCACAACCGGGTCATCAAAGAGATCTTTTCGTTCGAGTCCTGAGAGCAGGAACTCTTCTCTCATATTACTAATATCCATGGCGCGAAGGTAGGAATTTTTGGTGGTTACTTGTTACTTGTTTCAGGTTACTGGTTAAGTTTTTTTTGATGGTTTCAAGTTGTTTCAGGGTTCCAAATTGTTTCATTTTGTTTTGCATTATGCACTCATCAATCCCGACACTCCGTATACACTCGAATAACATCTCGCTCGGGATGTCACGATGCTCCAAATGCACTATGCACCTTCATGATCCAACAGCCATTTTTTACGCTCCAGTCCACCGCCGTAACCTGTAAGATTTCCATCTTTCCCAATAACCCGATGGCAGGGAATTATGATGGCAATCCTGTTAGCTCCATTAGCAGTTCCTACAGCACGAACAGCTTTGGGGTTGTCCATTTTTATAGCCATTGCTTCGTATGATAACGTTTCTCCATAGGGAATGGTTTGAAGGGTTTCCCAGACTTTATTTTGAAAATCTGTACCAGGTGTATGAAGGGGAACAGAAAAGTTTTGCCGGGTTCCTTTAAAGTATTCATTGATTTGTTCGAGAGCCTTATCCAGGTGCTTGTTTTTTCCTGGAAGAATAACTGCATTAAGCCTTTTTACCAGGTCTTTTAATTCAGTTTCCAGCATCCTTCTGTCGGTGAATTCCAGCAGGCATAATCCCTTTTCGGTTGCACAGGCGAACATGGGGCCCAAGGGAGTGGTAAACCTTACAATGTTGATAATGGTTTTTTGTTCATTCCCCGTTGCCGGGCTACCGAAAATATTTTGATAACTGGCATTAAACCCACTTAGCGATTCAAAACCCACATCATAAGCTGTATCAGTGACTCTACCACCCCCGGCGATCTTTTTGTAGGCCAGATTAATCCTGAGCATTCGCTGGTAAGCCTGGAAGGTCATATTGTAATGTCTTTTAAACCAACGGCGAATTCTGTTGGGCTCGATTCCCCTTTGGACCAAATCATAATCCTTGATCTTTTCAAAGGGTTTTTGATGTAATTCGGAAACAATGTCCTTTATATAATCCGGCATAGTTTCGGCCGGCTCAAGTGGTTTACAAACCTTGCAGGGGCGATATCCGTTAAGGATGGCTTCATGGATATTTTCATAAAACTCAACATTCTCCTTCTTGGGTTTCCTGGCGGTACAAGTTGGCCGGCAAAAGATGCCTGTTGTTTTTACAGCAGTGATAAATAAGCCCTCAAAAGAAGAATCTTTTTCCAGAATGGCCTGATATTTCTGTTCGAAAGTCATTGGTGATTTTTTAGTTGCTGGTTGCTGGTTCCTAGTTGCTGGTTAACTAATGAACAATAACCTGGATTAAAAGTAATAAATTTTCAGTGGTAAAATTACCTCAACCAAACTCCAACTGCTACCGAAAACCTGACAGGCAATTTTGAAATTGGAAGGTTGGAATATAGACAAACCCTTGATGCTATTTTTTCTTGAAGCCTTTTTCCCTTATGCACTTAATTCATTGTTCCTTTGGTCTCTCACCTTGTCGAAGGAATACTCAACCCATATCGATTTATTTATCAGGGAATATTTATTGTGTACCTACAGCACACCTTCTTTTTTTTTCCCGGCGCAAGGCACTGCGTACCTTGTTACCGGGATTTGGTCTCGATGAGACCTTTTTTATGATTTCGTCACCCAAAACCTGACGAATTAAAACTCAATAACCTCCAGGTTCGCTACCACTTACTTTTTCTTTATTCCCTTGTTCCCTTGTTGCTTTAATATCCCTATATTTGAAATTGTTAATAATACCGCGACTTCATGTCTGAATTCCGAACCCGGGTAAAAATTCCGGATTTTTCTTTTTCCATTGATCATAATCATACGGTCATGTGCCTTGGTTCCTGTTTTGCCGAGCATATGTTTACCAGGATGGAGGCACTTAAATTCAGGTGTCTGCTCAACCCATATGGCATTTTGTACAATCCCGCAGTTATTGGAAAAGGGATCACTCAATTAATTTCAGGCAAATCGGTTTCGGAGGAGGAACTAAAATGCCAAAATGGTCTGTGGCACAGCTTTGCACATCATGGTAGATTCTCTCATCCGGAGAAGGCTATTGCTTTGGAAAACATGCAACAGGAATTTGAGACTGGAAAGAAATTCCTGGAAAAAACCGACAGACTGTTAATAACCCTGGGCAGTGCCTGGGTTTATGAAGAAAAATCCACTGGGCAAATCGTAGCCAATTGCCATAAATTTCCCGCTAATCACTTTCATAAAAAATTACTAACGGTTGAAGAAGTCGTTCAATCGCTGGAAGCGCCCCTTCAACAACTGAAGGATCAATCCCCAATCCTGGAAGTGATCCTTTCTGTCAGTCCTGTTAGGCATATCAGGGATGGGCTCTTTGAAAATCAACAAAGTAAATCAACGCTGATCCTGGCCATTGCGCAATTGACCAGACAGCTTGATTTTGTACACTATTTTCCTTCTTATGAGATCGTTTTGGATGAATTGCGTGATTACAGGTTTTATGAAGAAGACATGGCCCATCCCAACAAATTGGCAGTGGATTATATCTGGTCATGTTTTTCAAAAGTGTTTTTTAAGGACAATACTAAAAAGCTAATAAACAGGATTGCTAAAATTGTTCAGGCATCCAGTCACAAACCATTCTATCCGGAAACAAGAGAACACCAACAATTCCTGAATCAGCAACTTGGAAAGATCGAACAGATTGAAAATGAATTCCCGATGTTATCCTTTGAAAAAGAAATTGCTATCTTTAAAAAAAACTTGATGAGTTCTTAGCTGATCTTTAGCCAATTTGAAACAGTACGCATACAGCAAGGGTACTCAATATCCAAATTGATTTGATTTCGAAGTTTTATTTTACACGTCGAAGAAAATAGCAAACTATTCATAAAAAACCGTAGTCACCGAATTCATTCGGTGCGACGAGCCGAATGAATCTTGCCTGGCCAGGAAGACAGGTTCAGCGAGTACGAAATGAGCAAAAAATATTTTGAGTAAAATTGGCTAAACTCCAGCTTTGATATAAATGTTTTAACTTCATTAACAATCCATAACCAGACATCGCATTCACCATGAAAAAATCTTTTACCGTTTTATTTTTTGGAGCACTATTCCTCCTACCCCATTCTATTGATGCCCAGGAACTGATCAATCACCAGTTCATCGGCCACCGAACTCAAAATTATCTGCAAAACCTGTTTAACAACCCCTTGATCCAGAATGGAATTGATCTTTACAAGGTCACTTACGAAACACTGGATATCCACGGTGAACTGGATACCGCTTCCGGTTTGGTTGTGGTACCGGTTCGTGACGAGGATTATGCTTATCCATTATTATGTTACCAGCACGGAACGGTTAATGGACCCAATGATGTTCCGTCGAATCTTGCCGGAGGAAGCCAGTTGCCTATGGTTTTTGGCGGCATGGGATACGTAACTTCCGCTGCAGATTATCTGGGAATGGGGGAAGCCCGGGGTTTCCATCCTTATGTCCATGCAGCTTCAGAAGCTTCCGCAGCCATAGACATGCTGTTTGCCGTCAGGCAAATGGCAGAAGAGGATGAAGATATTTCCATAAATGATCAGCTATTTATTTCGGGATACTCGCAAGGGGGCCATGCGGCAGCAGCTGTTCACAAGTATTTAGAATCAGATTATGCTGACAGCTTCACCGTTACAGCATCAGCGCCAATGTCCGGGCCCTATAATATTTCCGGTACCATGACGGAATTCATTCTGGATGAATCCATTTATTACTACCCGGGATATATCCCTTATACTGTTTTATCCTATAACCTTGCTTCTGACCTGGATTATGAGATTGAAGAACTTTTCAGAGAACCATATGTTCCGGTCATTACCCAGTTTTACAACCGGGAGATTGTTCTTTCCACCCTAAATTCCACCCTTATTTCCATGCTGACAACCAATGAAGGTGCTTCTGTTCCTAAATTCCTTGTTCAGGACAGCATTCTCAATATCATCTAAAACGAGCCTGATCATCCCATCATGGATGCTTTTCGGGAAAATGATGTTTATGACTGGACACCACAGGCCCCAACCAGGTTTTACTATTGTACTGCGGATGACCAGGTTGTTTATCTGAATTCTGTTGTTGCAGACTCTGTGATGAATGCCAATGGTGCCGCAGATGTAATGGCCATTGATGTTAATCCGGCTGCTGACCACGGAGAATGTGTTCCTCCTGCTATGATACAGTGTTTATTATTTTTTGGTACATTCCAGGAATTGACGGTAGGCAATGAAAATATTGCGGTAAGCCAACAAATTGATCTTTCACCAAACCCTGCTGAAAACTTTATCAGAACAGGATCAATCCCGGCAGGAGCCATGATTGAAATCTTTGATCTCAACGGCCAATTGATGTATAAACAGAAAGCCAGATCTTCCCAGGAAACTATTGATATCAGTTCGTTGCCAAATGGCCTGTATTTGTTCAGAGCGACAGATGGTATATATCAGTATCATTCAAGATTGGTGAAGTATTGATCCCCGTTAAACGAGGATATGTTAAAAATCCGAATTTGGGTGTTTTCCGTACCAAAAAAAAGTAATCAAACACAATTTTGAGACTTTTGAAACCGTTACTGACAACATCCTATATTTTGTAAAATAAAAAAATCAATCATGACAGACAACACATCAAGTTCGTCAAAAAAACAACAAACTACAGCTATCGCAGCAGTTATTGCCGTAGTACTTTTAGGTTTGTGTACTTTTCTTCTGGTAAGGAATTACAATCTGAGTAAACAGAATGAGCTCCTTACTGAGAATTACGATGAATCAGAACAGCTCAAGGCTGATCTGGAACAACAGTATTACGAAGCCCTTTCCGAACTGGAAAGCATGCGCGGAAGTAATGAAGAACTCAATGCACTT
>QQUB01000150.1 GCA_008501835.1 Bacteroidota bacterium | reverse complement strand
ACCCCAAACACTTATTTTGTGACAGTTACTTCCGGTAACGGTTGTCAGGCTTTTGATTCTTTTATTCTTGCAGAGTTGACTCCTCCTACCGTCAACATCACAGGACCAACATCCATTTGTTCCGGTAGCACCACCACCCTTTCCGTTCCTGATATTTTTAATGAAATACTCTGGAATACCGGGGAGATCACCTCTGTTATCCAGGTCAGTCAAAGCGGCACCTACGCTGTAACAGTTATCGATAATAATGGATGTTCCGGCACGGCCATTCACTCCCTCGAAACAGGGGAGTCTTTAACACCTGAAATTACCATCCAGGAAACAGGGTGTAATGGAACCGCTCTGTTGGATGCAGGAGGCGGATTTGATTCATACCTTTGGTCCAATGGAGCCACAACACCTCAAATTACGGTCAACACCAATGGGGCTTTTACCGTCTCGGTCAGTGATGTAAATGGTTGTTTCGGCAGCAACTCTGTAGACGTCATAATACCAGAACCGCCTCAGGTTACTATAAACGGTCCTGCAGCGGCATGTGACGGATCTTCTATAGTGCTGACAGCTGATCCCGGATTTACAACCTATCAGTGGTCTAATGGGGAAACTACCGAGAGTATTACCCTGGATGCATCAAGTTCAGCTTCTTATAGTATCACGGTAACCAATTCAAATGGGTGTCCAGCTACTGAAGTCCATGACATCCAAATATTTCCCCTGCCCACAGTTGGAATCTCAGGTCCTGAGTTCTTATGCCAGGGGGCTTCGGACACGCTTTCTGCAATTGGCAGCTTTCAGGATATCCTATGGAGTACAGGGGAAACGACTTCTGAAATCCAGGTCTCGGAAAACGGCAATTATCAAGCTATAGTCACAGATCAAAATGGATGTTCCAATACAGTTACTCATCAGCTTGTTACAGGAGATTCCCTGTCTGTTGACATCAGTCTATTAAGTCCTGAATGTTCCGGTATTGCCAACCTGGAAGCTGAAGCAGGTTTTTCAAGTTACCATTGGTCCACAGGGGATTCCACACAGAACATTCAAATTTCCCAGTCAGGCAACTACAGCCTCACGGTTTCTGATACCAATGGGTGTTCTGCTGAATCAGCCCTTGACTATGAGCAAATGACCGTTCCTGAAGTGCTGATCTCCGGGCCGGAATTTATCTGTACCGGCTTTTCGGACACGCTTTTAGCTACTGGTAATTATCAGGAAATTCTTTGGAACACAGGTGATACGGAGGCTAACATCATTATTTCGTTGCCAGGAGTTTATCAAGCCACGGTCACGGATTCTAATGGCTGTACGGCCCTTGCCGAACACATGGTCGAAGTTGGCAACTCCCTCGACCCCCAAATCATACTGACCGGTCCAGATTGTGATGGAAATGCCATAATAAGCGCCCATGATGGGTTTTCTACGTACACCTGGTCCAATGGTAACTCCTCACACGAATTCTCTGTGAATACGGATGGAACTTACTCCGTTACAGTTACTGATGAGAATGGATGTACAGGAAATGGATCCGTCGAATTAAATATCCCATTGCCTCCGCAGGTAGCCATTGATGGACCACCGGAGGCCTGTGAAGGAATAGAGGAATTCCTGACGGCCAATTCCGGATTTGTCAACTACTTGTGGTCCACCGGGGCAACTACAGAAACCATCAGTGTAAATGATTCTGATACTTACAGCGTTACGGTTACCGATATTAATGGTTGTACTGCAACGACTAGTGTGGATTTTGAATCCCTGCCCCTGCCCAGTGTCCAGATTACAGGCCCTGAACACCTTTGCAACGGCGAGTCCGCTATGCTCTCCATTTCAGGAACCTTTGACCAAATTCAATGGAATACCGGAGACAGTAGTTCGGAAGTAATGATCTCACAGGCAGGGACATATACTGTGAATGTCACGGACACCAATGGATGTATGGCCTCCACTGAGCACATGGTCGAAGTGGATGAACCCCCAATTCCGCAAATAATTCTGACCGGTCCGGATTGTGAGGGAAATGCTATGATCAGTATTGATGAGGGGTATTCGAGTTATCTTTGGTCCAATGGCAATTCCTCAAGCGAATTGGCTGTAAACACAAGCGGAACTTATTCCATAACGGTAACTGATGGAAACGGATGTACAGGTTCAGAATCTGTCGATATTAATATACCGGCTCCCCTTCAGGTTGCCATCAATGGACCTTCAGAAGGCTGTGAAGGAATTGAAGAATTCCTGACGGCAGATCCTGTGTTTATCAGCTACTTATGGTCCACAGGAGCAACTACGGAAACCATCAGCGTGAATGACTCTGATACTTACAGCGTCACAGTGACAGATGATAATGGATGTACCGCAACCGTCAGTATAGATTTTGAATCCCTGCCCCTGCCGGAAGTCCAAATCGCAGGTCCGGAACATCTTTGCAACGGTGACTCCGCTATGCTCTCCATTTCAGGAACCTTTGACCAAATTCAATGGAATACAGGAGATAGTAATTCGGAATTAATGATCTCACAGGCAGGAACATATGCTGTGATTGTCACAGATACCAATGGGTGCATGGCCTCTACTGAGCACATGGTCCAAGTGGAGGAATCCCCAATACCGCAAATAGTTCTGACCGGTCCAGATTGTGATGGAAATGCTATGATCAGTGTTGATGAAGGGTATTCCGGTTATCTTTGGTCCAATGGCAGTTCCTCAAGCGAATTGGCTGTAAACTCAAGTGGAACCTACTCTGTAACGGTTACCAATGAGAACGGATGTGTTGGCACAGGATCTCTTGATCTCAACATTCCTGCTCCCCTTCAGGTGGCTATCAGTGGACCTACAGAAGCCTGTGAAGGAGTCACCGAATTTCTCAGTGCGGATGCCGGATTTGCCAGCTACCTTTGGTCCACAGGGTCAACTACGGAAACCATCAGTGTAAATGTCTCTGATACTTACAGCCTCACAGTGACTGATGACAATGGATGTACCGCCACAGTCAGTTTGGATTTTGAATCCCTGCCCCTTCCTGAAGCCCAAATCACAGGTCCGGAATTTATATGTGCCAATGATCAGGCTGTTTTATCGGTTGAAGGATCATTTTCACAGGTTGTTTGGAACAATGGTCAAATTGGTAACACTCTGGACATATCTCAGCCAGGAACCTATTCCGCTCTTGTTACGGCTGCTAATGGATGTGAATCATCTGTCATGACTGCGGTCCTTGGATATCCAAACGTAGATTTTGAACTTGAAGCCACACCAACCTGCAAGGATGAATCCAATGGAACCATCGAAATCAAAAATTTAAGCGGATCGGCCCCCTTCCTGTTTTACTTAAGTAATTATGAACCTCAGGCCAGCCCTGTATTTACCGGCCTACCAAATGGCACTTACTCAATCCTGGTCATGGATGATAACGGGTGTACGATGGAATTGCCTTTGGAAATCAGGGAAGTACCTCCGCTGGAAATCGCCGTTTCCGACCAGGAGATCAGTTGTGAACAAAGCTCAGTTTTACTGCAGCCAGAGGTGATCAGTGGAGATTTGGCAAATCTTCAGTGGAGCTGGTCAACCGGATCCATTGATCCCTGGATAGAGGTAGAGGATGTTGGAAGGTACGTCGTTGAGGTTTCGGATAAGTGTTCAGTTCAGGAATATGGAATTCAGGTCAATTACGCAGCTGAATTGCTTGGGAAAAATTTGTTCTATGTTCCCAATGTCTTCTCTCCCAATAACGATGGTGTTAATGACTATTTCCAGGTCTTTTCAAAACCTGATGTCAATATTCTTGAATTTGAATTGAGGGTTTTTGATCGTTGGGGAGAGCAATTGTTTGTCACCAATGATGTCGACGGTAAATGGGATGGTGTTTTCAAAAACGTGCGTTTACAGCCTGCGGTTTTTGTCTGGTATATCATTGCCCGGGTTGATCAGTGCGGCATGCGGGAATTCGAAATAAAAGATAAAGGCGATGTGCTCATTCTTAGGTAAAATTTAAACTTTAGGAATTTTGAATACTCAAAAAACAATTTAATCCACAGCATTTTAGAATAATATTGAAGGTGAAAATCCGAGGTGTTCACCTGCCTCCGAAAATCGTTTTCGATTTTTCCGGAGACGGGTGTTCACTTTGACCTGGTTTTCCAATTTACAGCCTAATTAACTTTACATAATTAACCTGAGTTGCGAGTTACGTGGTACGTGTTGCGTGTTGCGTGTTGGATCAATTTAGGTGATTTTTTCAATGATTCAGTATTTAATTCCGTAGGGAAAGGAGTGTTTTTTGCTAAATTTCTTTACCCCGTAACCTGAAAACAGTAATCCCCAACTTGAATTAATTAATGTCTCGCTATGTGTTGAAAAATAAGTTTTGTCCCTCTCCTTTCGTTAGCTTCTGTCTTAATTGCCTCTCAAAAATTGCATAAGTTTTTTTTACCCTGGACGCTCCATAAATTTTCAGCAGTATTTTGAAATTCCGGGAAAACAGATTCCATTTCAACTCTTCAGTTTCCCAATTCCATAATCCTTACTATCTTTATAGAAGTTGTTTTAAAACAGCTTTATAATTTCCACTTCAAAAATTCTTATATGTACATTCAACGGATCTTTAACCCATTCAACGTAATGAGGTTTTCCTTCATCCCTACGTTAATATTTACCACATGGGCGGCAGTAGTGACTTCGCTGTATTTTTTTTACGCCTTTGAATGGCTGAAAATTCCCTGGGTTCCCCTGACGCTGCTGGGTATCGCCTTGGCATTTTATGTGGGTTTTAAAAACAATTCAGCATATGACAGAACTTGGGAAGCCCGAAAAATATGGGGAGGCATCGTCAATTCCAGCAGGAGTTGGGGAGCCGTCGTCACCGGGTTTGTTACCGATGAATTTGCCACAGATCCTGTAGATGATGATGAGCTCAAAGCTATCCATAAGAGATTAATATACCGGCATATTGCCTGGTTGTACCGGCTGAAAAGACAATTGAGAGCACTAAAACCATGGGAACATGACAGAAAGATCAATAGAAGATACCGGGAATATATCAAAGATCTTTTTCCCGATGATACTCCTGAAGATGAACTCAAAAAATACTTAAATGAAGCAGAAGCGGATGCCTTATTGGCAAAAAAGAATGTATGCACTCAGCTCATACATATGCAATCAGAAGATCTTAAATTACTCAAGCGCAAAAGACTTATCGATGATTTCAGACATATGGAAATGCAGTCGTTATTAACAGAATTTTATACCTTACAGGGGAAATGTGAGCGCATTAAGAACTTCCCGTTACCACGACAATATGCTTCTCTGAGTATTTATTTCGTTTATATTTTTATCATATTATTACCTCTGGGTTTATTGTCAGCTTTCGCAGACGCCAGGCTACCGGAATACATGATTTGGGGAGTAGTCCCTTTCACCACCCTATTAGGGTGGGTATTCTGGATGATGGAAGGTGCCGGGGATTATACCGAAAACCCATTTGAAGCACTTGCCTTTGATATTCCTATGAACTCTCTCAGCAGAACCATTGAGATTGACCTGCTTGAAATGCTCGGAGAAACGGATCTGCCTGATCCGATCGGACCCAAAGATGGTTTCGTCGTTTAATTGAATTTGATGCTAATTCAATACTTTATTAAATAAAAAATCATGAAAAAAACACCACTTATTCTTGCTCACCGGGGACTGGTTACTGAATACCAGGAGAATTCTTTGCCCGCCATTCAGGGTGCGATCGATAATCCTTATTGTGACGGGACGGAATTTGATGTTTTTTTGACCAAAGACAACAAAGTCGTATTGTTCCATGATGAAAATATGAAAAGGTTAACGGGTATCAACCGAAGTATTTACGATATGACCTGGGAGGACCTGAAGACCATTCAGATATTACCTGAAATTGAAGTGGACGGCGGTATCCGGAAATACAATGGCCCGGCTAACATTCCCTTATTGGAAGATGTTCTGGAGACCATAAAAGGAAAAGATTTTTTCGTCGATATTGAACTCAAAGCATATGTCCCTAGTTGGGGGAAGCGGAAAATAGGCAGGGAAGTAGCCAAAATTGTCAAAGCTATGGATTTGCTCGACCAGGTGGTATGCACTTCTTTCAATTTTTTCATGCTTTATGATCTGGAAAAGGTATACCGTCCAACACCAACGGGTTATGCCTATGACGACAATATGCCTTTGTCCATGAAAATGCTCAACTGGCTGATGGAGGCTAATGTCATTGGCAAACTGGTCTATTCCAATGCAGTCTGCTCGGAATATACGCTGATCGATGAAGATACGATCGAAAAGTACCATAAGCGAAATATGCAGGTTGGTTGTTTCACCCTCTACCCTTTGATGCCGGGGGAAAT
>QQUB01000069.1 GCA_008501835.1 Bacteroidota bacterium | reverse complement strand
GCATGTCGTTCAGTTGCAAAATATCAATCATAATATTTTTGATGTGTTTCTTTTTCTGTAATCCCTGAAGCAGGGACATATATAACTAATTATTAAATTTCGAATTTGAATGTTCTATTAAGCAGATCAATGGAGGATTCAATCGAATTGTAGCCTAACACCCTCACCGGTCTTTCCAATAAATTATTCATGAAAACAGAAATACAAGTTAAAATCTAATGTAAACTTCCTGATGGCAGAGGAAAAAATACAAGAATTGGAACTTATTTCGACCTTTCATAATTTATACAAGGAAACCAAAAAATGAATTGTAATAATTGTGGAAGGTAGAATTGGCTTGGTGTGCTTTTATGATAAATGCCCGGCAAAAATACATTTAATTTTTGAATTCAAATAGTATCTTTGCAAAAATTATCAAAAAGTTAAGCATAAAACGCACATCTTTTGTGTGTTATTATAAAAACTACTTAGAAAATACGCTGAAATTTATGTTACAAATTAGCTTTCTCAAAGAAAACAAAGACAGGGTCATTCAAGGTTTAAAAACTCGTAATTTTAAAGACGAAGACCTCCAAATTGTAGATCAGGTGCTCGAACTTGACGATCTGCGAAAGACCACTCAAACGTCATTGGACAAAGCACTTCAGGAAAGGAATGCTCTATCCAAAGAAGTCGGAAAATTGTTCCAGCAGGGAAAGCGTGAAGAAGCTGAAGGTATCAAAAACCGGGTTGGTGAATTGAAAGGTACCATCAGCGACCTTGAAAATACTCTCAAGGAAACAAAAGAAAAATTAGCAGAGGGTTTATATACCATTCCCAATACACCTCACCCTTCTGTGCCTAAAGGCAATACAGATGAAGACAACGAGGTCTACCAGGCATGGGAAGGTGATATTCCCGACCTTGGGCCGGATCCACAACCCCACTGGGAGCTTGCCAAGAAATATGATGTTTTTGATCTCGAACTGGGTACCAAAATCACCGGGGCCGGATTCCCGTTATACCGTGGCAAAGGCGCGAGACTGGAAAGAGCTCTTATCAATTTTTTCCTCGACGAAGCTACAGACGCAGGTTATGAAGAAATCATTCCTCCGTTGATGGTCAATGCCGACAGTGCCAGAGCTACCGGTCAATTGCCTGACAAGGAAGGCCAGATGTATTATGTTGAAAAAGATGATTTCTACCTCATTCCTACCGCTGAGGTTCCTGTGACAAATATTTATCGGGACGTCATTGTCGATGAAAAGGATTTCCCAATGAAGTTCACGGCTTACACACCTTGTTTCCGCCGGGAAGCGGGATCATACGGTGCCCATGTTCGCGGACTCAACCGTGTACATCAGTTCGACAAGGTTGAGATCGTACAATTCCAGCACCCTGATAAATCTTACGACACCTTGCACGAAATGCTGGCACACGTTTCCGGAGTGCTTGACAAACTGGAATTACCTTATCGAATTCTCCGTCTTTGCGGCGGTGACCTCGGATTCACTTCTGCCCTGACGTTTGACTTTGAAGTTTTTTCTGCAGCACAGGAGAGATGGCTGGAGGTGAGCTCTGTTTCAAATTTTGAAACTTACCAGAGTAACCGCCTGAAGATCCGTTATAAAGATGGTAAGTCTACGCGCCTTGCTCATACACTTAATGGCAGCGCTTTGGCTCTTGCCAGAATCATGGCTGCACTGTTGGAAAACAACCAAACACCGGAAGGAATTGTTATTCCTGAGGCGTTGAGGCCATATACCCGTTTTGATATTCTGGATTAATTTTTGTGACCAATGTGTTGGTTCCGGGTCAGAATACTGAAAAGTGGCTCAGAGCCGAATTTATGTTCACAAATAGTTTAAGATGATAGGATATATTGTTATTACCGGAATTTTGTCGTTAGTAGGCATGGTTATCAGCAACAGGCTGAAACGTAAATTCGCCTATTATTCGAAAATGCCTGTCAAATCAGGAAAAAGCGGACGGGATATAGCAGAAACCATGCTGCAGCATTATGACGTACACGATGTTCAAATCCTGGAAGGACGTGGCATGCTGACGGATCATTATAACCCTTTGAAGAAAACTGTTGTGCTTAGCCCGGATGTGTACCATGGCAGAAGTATAGCTGCTGCGGCCGTTGCTGCTCATGAATGCGGCCACGCCATTCAACACGCCAATGCCTATACCTGGCTGCAATTGCGGTCGGCTATAGTACCGGTTGTCAATATTGCTGCAAAAGCTCAACAATTTTTATTATATTTTGCACTTGGAGCCATTGGAGTTGGAGGCAATTCCACTATTTTGTTAATAACAATTGCTACATTTGCAATTACGGCACTTTTTAGTTTTATTACCCTGCCGGTGGAATTCGATGCCAGTCAGCGCGCCCTGGCCTGGCTCGACGACAGCAATGAATTAGGTACTGTCGAACATGACGGAGCAAAAGACGCCTTATGGTGGGCCGCAATGACTTATGTCTCTGCAGCATTATCCGCCCTGGTTATCTTGCTTTACCTGATTCTGCGTTCAAGAAACTAAAAAGAACAGCCGGGCCCAACTGCTCAGGTTTTGTACCGGGCAGTTCAATTTAAACTAAAATTAAGGATATGGTAAATCATCAGGAAGACATTAAAAAATTAATGGCTGAAACAAAAGAAGCGATGGAACATTCCATCGAACACCTGGGAAGTGAACTCAATAAGGTGAGAACCGGTAAGGCAAATGCCAGCATGGTCTCTGGCCTGTTAGTGGAATACTACGGAAATCCAACACCGCTGAACCAGGTAGGTAATGTCACTAATGCGGATTCCCGCACACTGGTCATTCAACCATGGGAAAAAAGTATGATCGGCCCCATCGAAAAAGCCATTTTCGAGGCTAACCTTGGCGTGACGCCGCAAAATGATGGTGAGGTGGTTCGAATCAGTATTCCTCCACTTACCGAGGATCGTCGTAAAGACCTGGTAAAACAAGCCAAGTCTCTTGGGGAAGAGGCCAAAATAAGTATCCGCAGTGCAAGACACAAAGCTATGGACAGTATTAAAAAAGCCGTAAAAGACGGATATCCTGAGGATATGGGACACGATAAAGAAGCAGAGACCCAAAAACTTACCGACGACTACGGGACTAAAGTAGACGATCTGGTAAGCACCAAGGAAAATGATATCATGACGATATAATTTTATCGTAAAATAATTGAAATAAAAACCGGAACGGGTGAATCATCAAACATTCATCCGTTCTGCCATTTTATAAACCCGATCATGGCAACACCAAAGACAGTTTCATTCTACACCCTTGGCTGTAAGCTCAATTACGCCGAGACTTCCTCTATTGGGAGAATGTTTGAAGAGGCCGGATATGGCGAAGTTGGATTCCACGAAGGTGCAGACATTTGTGTGATCAACACCTGCTCCGTAACGGATTTTGCCGATAAAAAATGCAGGAAAACCGTTCGACAGGCTTTGCGCAACAATCCACAGGCCCTGGTAATCGTGATTGGATGTTATGCCCAGTTAAAACCGGAGGAAATCTCCTCTATTCCCGGAGTTGACCTGGTTTTGGGTGCGGCCGAGAAATTCCGCATACTGGAATACATCGACGACCTTTCCAAAACCCAGAACAAGGGCATGGTCAGTGCCGGTGAGGTCAGTGCTGCCAAGGATTTTGTCAATGCTTTTTCTTTTGGGGACAGGACCCGCTCATTCCTGAAAATTCAGGATGGATGTAATTATAAATGTACATTTTGCACCATCCCAAAAGCACGAGGAGCCAGCCGAAGTGATACGGTTGAAAACGTAGTTGCCAATGCCAGGAAGATCGCTGAAATGGGTGTTAAGGAAATTGTCCTTACGGGTGTGAACATCGGTGATTTTGGCAATGGCACTGAAGTCATCGAAGGACTTCGCCCTAAAAAGGAAGCGCTGTTCATCGACCTGATCAAGGAACTCGACCAGGTGGAAGGAATCGAACGTTTCAGGATCTCCTCCATTGAGCCGAACCTTTGTTCCGATGATGTAATCGAATTTGTTGCCAACTCCCAACGTTTTGCACCACATTTCCATATTCCTTTACAGTCAGGTAACGACAAACAGCTCAAAATGATGAAAAGGCGCTATAAGCGCGAGTTGTATGCACAACGAGTGGAACGCATTCGTCAACTCATTCCTCATTGCTGCATTGGCGTGGATGTGATCGTTGGTTTCCCCGGCGAAACCGAAGAAGATTTCCTGGAAACCTACCGCTTTATCAACGAGCTTGAAGTAGACTATTTGCACGTATTCACTTATTCAGAACGCCCCAATACTCCGGCTTTTGAAATGGACGGCAAAGTACCGATGGAGGAAAGAAGAAAGCGAAACAAAATGCTGACCATCCTCAGTGAAAAGAAAAAACGTGCTTTTTATGAGCGTCATCTTGGGGAAACAAGACCCGTTCTTTTCGAGGTACATAAGGACAAAAAACTCGTTTCCGGTTTTACCGATAATTACGTCAAAATAGAGATGCCTTTTGAAGAAGGACTTTTGAATACGGTGGAAAAGGTGGAACTCGTTTCGATTACGCCTGAAGGCAATATGGAGAGTAAGGTGGCGAGTTTGGTTTAATTAGTTTAAGGTGTTCAAATTGTTCAAAGGGTTCAAGGTGTTCAAATTGTTCAAGTTGAGCGTAGCGAAATCCCGAATGAGATTTTATATCGAATGTACTTGTAATGTCGGGAGTGTTCAAATAGGTCAAATTGTTTTCACGTTCTCAGTGTTCTCCGTGCCTTCTTAGTGTCCTCTGTGGTTAAAAAAAAGGATACTACAACTTCCTGGTTAAGTCCAAATTCTCAAGGAAATTAGTTTTCCCATATACATGATTTACAAGCTAGAGAATTATTTGGGATCAAGAAATTTTCTAAATCTCTAAACCCTTGTTCCCTTTTTTCCCTGTTTCCTCCTTACCTTGCATTCCGCAATCACTCATTCTTGCATTTTAGCATTAAAAATAAGCCATGTACCCGGATCTTTCATATATTTTCCACGACCTGTTTGGAACGCCTGTTGACGGCGGTCTGTCTTTGATCAAAACCTTTGGTCTGCTGCTGGTAACTGCCATTCTTACTGCAGCTTATTTTCTCAATAAAGAATTAAAAAGAAAAGCCAAAGAGGGTTTGTTCGACCCTATGCCAGTAAAAATCATAGAAGGAAAGGGTGCAAGCCGGGGCGAGGTCATCTCCAATGCCATTTGGGGATTGGTTCTTGGTTTGAAAATTCCACATGTCATTACCAATTACGATGAGATGCTTCAGGAACCATCCGGTGTTTTGCTCACCCTGCAGGGAAACTGGGGGCTAGCCATTGTCGGAGCACTGATCTTTGGAGGGTTTACCTACTGGCAAGGACAGAGAAGAAAATTACCCAAACCAAAAGAAACCATAAAAAATACTTACCCAAATGACCTCATTGGCCCCATCACCATTATCGCTGCTGTTTCCGGAGTTGTCGGCGCCAAAGTATTTGCCATTATAGAGGATCTTCCCGCATTTTTTGCAGATCCGGCGGGCATGTTCTTCTCCGGTAGTGGATTGGCTATTTACGGTGGCTTGATCGGTGGATTCCTGGGCGTGGGTTATTATTTACGTCGAAAAAACATCCCGATGATCCATGTACTGGATGCCGTGGCTCCTGCACTGATCATTGCTTATGGAGTAGGACGTTTGGGTTGTCATTTTTCAGGCGACGGAGATTGGGGAATTGCCCACCTGGCAGCTGTTCCCGACTGGTGGTTTCTGCCCGATTGGCTGTGGTCATGGGATTACCCAAGAAATGTGATCAACGAAGGCGTGCTGATGGAAGGTTGTACCAACCGCTATTGCCACCGTCTGGCCGAGCCGGTCTACCCTACCGCCTTTTACGAAACCATGATGGCCTTTGCCATTTTTGGGCTTCTGTGGTTCCTTCGAAAACGAATTTCCATTCCTGGTATGTTGTTTTTCATTTACCTGATGTTCAACGGTTTTGAGCGCTTCTGGATCGAAAAGATCAGGGTGAATATCAAATACGATTTTGCCGGCATGCAGGTTACCCAGGCGGAGATCATTTCCGTGATTTTGTTCCTTATTGGTGTTGCCGGAGTGGTTATCCTTTGGCAGAGGAATTCAGGTAAAAAAGAAGAAATCGACACAGGGACTAAATAATTCACTGGACCAAAGTATCAACAATACAACAATTACAAACGGTAGGGAAAATCATAGCTTGCCTGTTTTTACTTGATTTCGAAGGTTTGAATACCGGGTAGATATGTTTTAATTCCGTCGTATCTCCATTTTCTTCAATGATTTCGCGGTAATACCTTACCACGACTTTGGCACCGATGGGAGCATGATAATATA
>QQUB01000775.1 GCA_008501835.1 Bacteroidota bacterium | reverse complement strand
AAGCTGGATACCCTGATTGATCCGGAAAGGATTGATAGTAGCCCCCTTCAGTTTTTTGGTCCAGGATTGGAAGCTGATGAGATCAGTATGACCTGGTCTGAAGATAAGGATTCTCTTATCTGGATCCTGGAGGGTATGAATGTGTATTCTACCAAAGAAGTGGGAGCAGGAAATCCGCTCACCTATGGGCAGATTGTATTTACCGGATTAACTAAGCCGGAAGCCAAACTGGAAGAAATTGCGCCGATGAATGCCTGTATCCAGTTTGTAGACCATGTAGGATTGACCGGTACTGTTTGTACCCGTTCCGTTACACCGAATTTCCTGACAAAGGATGAGAGTAAAAGCCTTGAAACACAAGAGGTGCTCGAGTGCCAGGAATGTGTTTTCCCAGGCTGTCAGTTTCCACTTTGGCTGATCGTATTGATCGTTTTAGTCATAGGTTTTGCGCTTTGGATCGCATTTGACAATTCCTGATAAATCATTTTGATCTTGTAGTACAGGTGAATTTATGCCGGAGCAGTTGGTTTGCTGGCCTCCGATGTTTCCATTTGAACTTATCACTTTTTGCTGTTGAGGGTAATCTCCATTGCCCCTGAACAGCATTCGATTTTAACCTCAATAATCATATTATGCGTTTACTTTTATTGCCTTTTTTATTCTTAGCCCTGGCCGGATGGTCAACGCCGGTAGATTCCCTGGTGACCGAAGAGTGGTTTGAGCAGGCATTAGTTCATTATGACAACGGGGAACCGGATAGTTTTGAATTAATGTATGAAAAGGTGGCAATTGCCCTTGAAAAGCAGGATGACCTCAAGGGCTGGATCGTCAAACACAAAAATCTAGGTAAAAAAGCCCTGCTTGACGGAAATGATGCAAATGCCTCCATGTCCTTTTTGGAAAAGGCATTTGAAGAAAATTTGTTTAGAGCTCCGGTCTCAGAGGAAGAATGGGAGGAACTGGGTTATCTGTACATTTTCACCGGCTATGTTCAGAATAATGAATTTGAGGCTTTTGATGAAGCGAGAAATGCTTATCGTAAAGCAGAGAAGATATTGGTGGAAAAACTGGGCATAAATGATTTTTACGTGGCCCGCTTTTTATACCTGCCTTTGTCCACCATATATACCATGAAAGGTGATTATACTGCGGCGGAGACGGTCTTAAAAAAGTGTTACCAGATTTGTATGGCAGAGGGAGAATTGGACTATGCGGCCAGTGTGTTAAGTGATCTCAGCGTGGTTTATCTAGATGTTGGGGACTTGAAAAAAGCTGAAGGAACCTGTCAAAAAGGACTTGAGATGGATATCAGGGATGAGGTCTCTCTTGCCCTGCTAAATTCTAATATGGCCAAAACCCTTTTTTTTCAGGATCGATTGAAGGAAGGTTTGCCTTTTGCTTTAGCGGCGAATCGATTTTTCCAAATCCTGATCGACCAGGGTTGGGCAGAGGTTGCCATGGGCTGGCTGGCTGTCAATAAAAGCCTGGTTGGGGAGATTTATACTGCTATGGAAGATTTCAGAATGGCAGATTTGAATTTCGGGGAAGCAGAGCTCTTACTCACCAATATCTATCAGCATAAGTACGACAGGGATTTTGGTAAACTGTACCAAACGTGGGGAAGGTCAAAATTGGCATCCAATGATCCCGAATCGGCACTCGAATATTTCCAGCAGTCATTAAAAAGTATGCTTCCATCCTACAGGGCCGAAAACCCATTACAAAACCCTGATGTAAGATCACTTTACGGCGAAAATACTTTGATGGATGCTTTGGAAGGAAAGGCGATCGCGCTGAACAAGATGTTTGATGGTTATTCAGATGTTGCTTACCTGAAGACTGCCCTGGACTGTCATGAAAGCATTTTTGAGGTGGAACATCAGTTGCGGCAAACTTATTTTTATGATGATTCCAAATTATATAACGTTGAGGATAGCCGTAAAAGGGTTGGTCATGCCATTGATGTATGTATGAAGTTATTTGGCGAGACCCAGGATCAGCAGTATTATGAAGTGGCTTTTGCACTGGCAGAAAAGAGTAAAAGTGTATTGCTGCTGGAAGCATTTTTGAAAAATAACTCACCGGGGAAGGGCTTGCCACAGGAATTATTTGAGGAGGAAAAAACATTGCAGGGGGCTATTGTTGAGCAGGAAAAACTGTTACATGACCTGGAGGCTGGTAATCCAGGGGATTCCGTTGCCGTTCAGGAAGCAAGGGAGATGCTCCTGACAAAGAAAATGCAGTTTGCTGATTGGCAAAACGGTATCCGGCAGGATTATGGTCATTATTATAATAACAGGTTTAATGATAAACCTGTAGCTATTCGTGACGTTAGGGAAACGACCCTGGCAAAAAACGAGACCCTGCTTGAATATTTCGTAAGTGATTCCAAAATCTATCTTTTTGTGATCAACTCGGGAGATTTTGAGGTTTTTACCTCGGCAAGACCTGAAAATTTCAAAGAGGATGTACTGGCTTTACAGAAAAGTATCCAGGGCTATTTCAATACTAATGACCCGGAGGCATCATGTGAGCAGTATACGAGTCAGGCCATCAGCTTTTATAATCTTTTATTGAAAGCTCCCGTGGAAGCCGGATTGGTTAAGGAAAATGTTTTAGTCATTCCCAGTGGATTACTGGCTTTGATTCCTTTTGATGTTTTATTGACTGGTGAACCTGAATCGCCTTGTCAGTTTAATGAATATCCCTATGCTTTATTAGAATATAATTTCAGTTATGGATATTCAGCTACCCTTCATTATCAGCTGGCAGGTTTGCCTTCCAGGTCGCCCGGAAGCTTTATGGGGGTAGCTCCGGAATTTGAAGGGAATAACGGATGGGGAGCGCTTAAGGCGAATGTAGAACTGCTCAAAGAGCTTGAGAAGGAGTGGGAAGGAATTTATGCGTTAAATGATTCGGCAACAATAGCTAACATGAAAAAAGCTTTGGAGAATCAATCATTTGAGATCCTTCATTTTTCAACCCATGCAGAGGCCAATACGGGGAAAGCAGATTTCTCTTTTGTCATTTTTGCGGACGGAACAGGAAATTATGATTCTCTTTTTGTTAAAGATATTTACCAGCTAAGGTTATTGTCTGAAATGGTGGTTTTAGGAGCTTGTGAAACGGCAAGTGGAAGTCTATATGATGGAGAAGGGGTCATCAGTTTAGCAAGGGCATTTTTGCAGGTGGGTTCGCGCAGTGTAATTACTACTATGTGGAGTGTTTATGATGGAACCAATAAAAGTGTCATGCTCGATTTTTATCAAAACCTGCAAGAGGGCATGCCAAAAGGAAAGGCTTTACAACAGGCCAAAATAAATCAAACGAGGCTGGACGCCAGAAGTGCTCATCCCGTTTTTTGGGCCGCTTATGTACCTTATGGGCAAATGGATCCTATCAGGAATGGAAATTCTCAAGGGTTGTATGGTCTGATTTTATTTTTGGCGATTGTTGGGATTTTGGGTATATGGCGTTGGAGAAAACCAAAAAAAGATAAAAAGAAGGGGTAATTTGATCGGTTTAGTTAGAGTTCCTGTGAGTTTAATTCAGGCGTTTGCCAAAAATAGCTTCGGTTCAGGTTTTGATTTTCAAGAATTACCCGCATATTTGGCCAATGGAAAAGATACTTGTACTAGGAGCTTCACCAAATCCGGTCAGATATTCGAATCGGGCTGTTCATAGTTTAAAAATGGCCAATTATCTGCCAGTGCCCCTCGGAGTTCGTGATGGAGAGATTGCAGGGATTGAAATCCTCAAAGGTAAGCCCAAGTTGGAAAATATTGCCGGAGTGACCCTGTACCTAAATGCCCGGAGGCAAAGTGATTATTATGATTATATTCTTGATCTTTCTCCAAGGTTTGTAATTTTCAATCCTGGTACTGAAAATCCGGAATTCGTCCAAACCTTAAAAAATTCAGGAATTGACCCAATAATGGCCTGTAACCTGACTATGCTTGCTCTTGATGATATGCCAAAGCCGATGGCAAATAACCTGTGACGATAATTCCCTAAACTTCATTTTGTTTTTTTATGTCTACCGAAACCGGCTTTAATACTGATTGGTTGGAAGAGCGATTTCAATTTGATAGCCGGGCAAGGAACGCCGTGGTTGAAAATCATTGTTTAACCCATTTCCCAGACAATAAGACAGTAAATATCCTTGATCTGGGCTCAGGCTCAGGATCTTCCTTTCTTTATCTTTCTCAAAAACTGCCACAAAATCAAAATTGGACTTTTGTAGAACTTAATCCTCTTCTGGCTGAGGCGAGTCTGAACCGCATTTCAAAGTTTGCTGCAATTAAAGGATGGAAAGTGGAAAAACAACCTAACACTTTGGTCATTGAAACCCATAAAAAATGCATGAAAATCGAGGTGCTGAACCATTCTTTTTTGAAACTAGAGGAAAAAGTTGACCTTGAAAAATTTAATCTGGCAACTGCCGCTGCAGTGTTGGATCTTTTGACAGAATCTATGTTGTATGAATTATTGGAATTATTGACAGGTAATGACATTCCCTTGTTGGCAACGATCAATTATGAGGGTATGAAATTTAATCCTTCAGAACCAGGAGATGAAGTATACATTGATCTTTATGGACGTCATATGCAACGAGAACAGCCTTTTGGCAGAACCCTTGGTCCGGATTGTTTGAAATCTATCTTGGCTTATAGTAAAACAAGGAATCATAAAATCATATCAGGGGAAAGTAATTGGCAGGTTGGAGTTAAAGACCAGAAAATGCACACCTTTTTACTTGATTATATGGCCGGGGCCATCCCGGAAATGCTGACATCAGATAAAGAAGTTGCTGTTTTCGAGCAATGGCTGGCAGATAAAAGGAGTAGAGTGAATATGGAAGGTTTAGAAACTACCGTTTTTCATTTTGATGTTTTTGTATCATGAACTTCATACTACTGTTCCTTTTACTCAATAGCTTGTTTTTCCTTCCCAGATACATTCTGGAGAGGAAGACGAGCACCTTTTTCCCATATAAAGGATTTTTGGAAGGACCGGTGAAGGAACGCATTCAATTCGTGATCAATCGCTTCAATTACGATATTTTCAGGATCAGCGTTGATTTTTTGTTGCTTTCCATTCTATTGTTGTTTTTTAACAATAAGCTTCCTCAGCAGACATTGCATATTGGTTTCTTTGGTATTTATTGTCTATTGATGATCTATCAGGTTTATTACCATGCTTTTGAAAATATCTATAAAGTAGAACCACTGTTTTACAGGGATTATCTTTTGTTGAAGACAGGGGTTCAGATTTTTTTCAGAGAGTTCAATACCATAAATATTCTTTTAGCGGCTGGGGTACTAGTTTTATTTGTTGGGATTTATATGTTAATAGGACTGTTTGTCGAATCAGCCATTGCTTTTCTGCCAGGGACATTTTTTTGGGTAATTATTGGTGTGTTAGTATTTCTGAGTTGTTATAGTTTGTTTACCTATAATTATAAGGCTTTTGGCAAGATAGTTTTTCCGTCTCAACTGCAATCCCTGATCAGGAATATTGCCTTTTCATTGACGACTAAGAAGCAAATAGGAAAGGTGGATTTTGAAAAGTTAAAAAGTTATCGTCCTTATCAGGATTACAAACTTGAAGTCACGCCTAATATCTATTTTATTCCCATAGAATCGTATGGTCGAATCATGTATGATCATCCTGATTTAAAGGGCTCCTATAAGGATTATATGCTTCAATTACAGGAATCGCTGCAAAAAGCTCAATGGTATTCTGCGACCAATTTGAGCCTATCGCCCATAACCGGGGGAGCTTCCTGGGTTAGTTATTCCTCGGCGATGTTTGGAATGGATATCAAGGACCAGGGGATCTATCTCACGTTGTTGAATAGGCCTGAAATGCACGACTATCAACATTTAATGCGGTGGATTAAGGGTAATGGTTATACAAATTACAGGGTGGCCCCGATCGCTGGATTTAAGGGAATGAAAATTCCCTGGGATAATTACAGCAGTTTTTACGCCATAGACGAATGGATCAAATATGAGGATATGAACTATACGGGCCCCCTCATTGGCTTTGGCCCGTGCCCGCCGGACCAGTATTCTTTAGGTTTTGCTAAGGACTTTATAAAACAAAAACAATCTTCACCCTTTTGTCTCTTTTTTATTACCCAGAATTCCCATAGCCCTTTTAATGACCCGGGGGCAATCAGGAACAAATGGTCTGATTGGTCGGATGGTACCCAGGTATTTCAGGGTTCTTCCTCTATTTTTGTCAATCCGAAGCTGGAGGATTATGCAGAAGCTATTCGCTATCAAATGTCTTTTTTAACTGATTTTATTTTAAAGGAAGGAACCGAAGATGATATTTTTTTCCTGATTGGTGACCATCAGCCTCCCACTTTTCCGG
>QQUB01000697.1 GCA_008501835.1 Bacteroidota bacterium | reverse complement strand
ATTGATTCCACAGGCTATTTTCTTTTTTCTGAAAACCTCGGCCTTGCAGGTAATTGGGTGAAAGATATCCTGGAAGACAAGGAAGGGAACCTATGGGTAGCCACCAATGATGGAATTAGCAAAATTAGGGTAACAAAAGATACCTTAGGGGTGACCCTCGATATTAAAAACTTTGATAAAAATTCAGGAATTGGCCTACCCTATACATATGACCTTCACCTGGATACCCTCGACAGAATTTGGGCAGCAATGAGATTTGGCGGATTATTTTGCCTGGAAAATGATACCATCAAATACCATTTCCAATCTAACAATGGGTTGGTTACCAACAATATAAGGTCCTTAACTGAAGACTCCACCGGCATCCTCTGGGTCGGAACCGGGGATCAGGGAATAGCCAAAATCCAACTCTATGAGGATACTCTTGCTGTTTCATTTTTGGAAGTTGAGAAACTCTATTCAGAGAATGTTTACTCACTGATACTTGACAATGAGCAAAACCTCTGGGTTGGAAGCCAGCAGGGTGTCGATAAAGTTAGCTTTACTGAAGACCGTAATTTGAAAGACGTTCAACATTTTGGCAGGGCGGAAGGATTTGCTGGTATAGAAAACTGTACCAATTCAGTTTGGAAAGACGCCGGCGGAAATATTTGGTTTGGGACCATGAACGGTTTAACAAAATACAATGCAAACTTCCAGAATCTCGACACCATACCTCCAATGGTAAGGTTTACCAACATTTCCCTGGAATATACTCCCCTTAGGGAAACATCTTATGCCCCTTATATGGATAATTGGGGTAAGGTCAGAGATAGCCTTGAACTACCCTGGCAAAGAAATGATCTTACCTTCGAATTCAAGGCCACAGACCTATCTGCCCCCTTGGGCATGAAATACCAATACAGGCTGTTAGGAATTGATGAAGAATGGGGGCCCGCAGTAGAAAATAATATCGTCAGGTTTGCTAATCTATCCCCGGGAAATTACACCTTCCAGGTAAAAAGTATCAACAGCAATAAAGTGGCCTCAGAACGACCGGTTCAATTCAGTTTTACCATCAACGCCCCATTTTGGCAAAAAAGGTGGTTCCCATGGGCTGCAGCAGGTTTGTTCTTAATTATTGCCAGTTTGATTTTCAGGACCAGGTACCTTCAATTGAAAAGAAAATCCCAAAGAAAGGAGCAAGAATTGTCACTCGAAAAGAAAATGCTCGAACTGGAACAAAAAGCATTGCAGTTGCAAATGAATCCTCACTTCATTTTCAATACGCTTAATTCTATCCAGGGACTCATAAGTCAACAGGATCCCAAAAAGGCCAGATTCTATTTGGCTAAATTTTCCAGATTAATGCGTAGTGTACTTGAAAATTCAAGATCAGAAAGAATTTCACTCGAAGACGAAATTGATACGCTGGATCATTATTTGTCCCTGGAGCAATTCGGGAAAAATGATACTTTTGAATATCAGATTGTTGTTGATCCTGAGATGGATATCGAAGAAATTATGATCCCTCCGTTGATGGTTCAGCCATTCGTTGAAAATGCTATTGTTCATGGAATATCCGGCCTGGGAAAAAAAGGCAAAATCGACATAGAATTTAAACAAGAAAATGACTTTGTCCATTGTACGATTACCGATAATGGAATCGGACGGGAAGCAGCCATAAAACAGAAAAGCCAACAAGAGGCCAAACACAAATCAATGGGACTTCAGGTCACTGCCGAGAGACTCGAATTAATAAACGATCACCAAAAAGAAAGCTTCTCCATTGAAGACCTTATTGCTGAAGACGGCACATCTGAGGGAACAAGAGTCTTCCTGAAGTTTAAAATGGAGTAGCCCCTGAAGGCCACCTCCACTTTTCCTCCATTTTATTTAATGTACAGTTTGACAAATGGCTTCAATATGATTTTCATCTGTCCCGCAGCAACCTCCAAATACTTTCACCTCAGGAAGTCTCTCCAGCAACTGTAAGTGCCAGTCTGCGAACTCCTTAACGTCACCCCTGTCCAATTCTTCCGATTCATCCAACTCTTCATGGCTTTTACACGAAGCATTGGACCTGATGCCTTTAATCCTTTTGGACCATTCTGCCTCAGGATTTAGTTCATCTAAAAAATGAGTCGGGTGGGCACAATTGATCATATAATATGCCGGATAACTTTCCGAAAGATGATCAATTTGTGTAATGGCTTCCCGCAAAGTGGAACCTCCAGGCAGTTTTCCATCTAATTCCACTGTAAAAGAAATAACCACAGGGATTTGAAGTTCTTTTGCGGCAAGGGTCATTCCAAGTCCTTCTTCAATATAATTTACGGTGAGGGCTGTAATTAAGTCCACTCCTGCGTCCCTCAGCACCCTGATTTGGAATTGGTGGTAACCCTGAGCTTGCTCAATTGTCATCTTTTCCCCTACATCATATCCATCCTTTCTCGGGCCGATACATCCACTGATGTAGATATTATCAAGCTGGTGATCGTAAACCGTTTTTATCTCTTTTAGCTGTTGAATGGCCAGGCGGTTAACTTCTTCCAATTCTCCTTTGGAATAGCCTAATTTATATGCCCATTCAGGATTAGCTCTCCAGGTAGCACTTTCCAGAATAAAGCCCCTTTGATGTTTTTTAGCCAATTCAAGGTAACCCCGGTAATAATCTGCTAACAATTCGGTGTATTTGGGTTTACCTACGAGATCGAAAGCAGCAAAATGAGGCAATTCAATTCCATGCTGATAGATCAGCGTCGTTTCAAGACCACCATCCGTCAGGAATATCTCTTTGTTGTTTATGGTTTCTTTAAATGACATTTTCCAATCTTTTTTCAGGTGAAACAATTTCAGCAGGTTCCACAACATCCTGGAAGGTCAGCATTTCAATCACTCTGGAAGATGCTCCCTCGTAAAAACCAGTTTCATTTTCATAACCCTTGGGGTTATTAAAAGTACCAAAGATCAAATCGAATACTGGCAAGTCAGAATAGTTGTATTTATGAACACCCTTTGAATGGTGAATGGTGTGGCTCTCAGGACGTTGAATTATATAACCCAACCATTGGGGAGTTTTAATATTGGCGTGCTGAAATATGCTAAAAAAAGTAGTGACCAAAAGCACAACCGTAATAGCCCGAGGGGTAATTCCTACCAACAAAGCAAAACAAATACTACCCAGAAAAGTAAATCCGGCCATATCTAATGGACTGAAGAAAAATGCTCCATAGGTGTCCAGGCGTTCTGCACTGTGATGCATCTGATGAAAAGTCCTCCAAAGGAAGTCAAAGCGATGCATGGCCCAGTGCCATAGGAAAACACCAAATTCGTAAATCAGCAATCCGACCAGAGCACCGCCTAATGTTCCAAGACCTGTTAAATCAAACAGCCGGTAAGGTTCTAAAAAGGGATCAGTAAGCAAAGGCAGGTAGGTTGAGAGATAAAAAAATACGGCAAAGGAAACCAACCCTTTGATTTTCCAATGTTTAATCTTTGGTAATTCACGAGCTGGGAAGACTGCCTCCCAGATCATTAAAATAGCATACATGGCAAGAATAACTAAAGAAATTGGGTCGAGTAAAATTTCTAATGGTGTAGGCATGATAATAGATTTAAAAGTGAATAATTTATATTTCACTTCTAAAGGCGTAAGTTTTTAACTTACAATGTAAGATTTGGAGAAAAGGTTTGTAAGAAATGCTTTACGCAGGAGCTTATAATTGCCAGTTTACTGGTTCTTCGGGGCGATAAGAACAAAAAGTACCTGTCTGAATAGAATTGGCCAGATGCCTGCCTAACCCGGGATGGTCTTTTCCAATTTTTTTAATAATTCCTCTTATTCGTAGTGTGACAGCAGAACGTGCCTTTTCAACCGTTGAGCCAATCTCACGTGGTTTTCCGGCCAGTCCCAGGGAACCCGACAGATGATCAATTAGTTGATCATATTCTACCCTGAGTGAATTTAACCGGTCGTATTGTTGTAATGCTTCTGCTTCCTGAATGGCTGCCTGTAAAGTAGATAATTTGTTTTTGACGTCCTGTTTAAATTGTTCGTCCATGGTTTTTACACCTGTTTGATCCTCCATAGCAATCCCCATTAATTCTCCTACATGAATATCTGTTTCGGGTGTAATCAGAAGTTTGGCAATATCCCTTAACCCCTTGGCATCCTTCATTCTGATGGTTTCTCCTTTGTAATTTATCCTCCACAGGCCTTCCTCAAAAACGAAGAGAGCTTTTTCTATCGGTGATTTAGCTGCATCGGAAACAAAAGCTTGCTGATCTCCTCCAATGTGTGTCCAAAAATGTTTAAGCCTGGTCTCCCCTTTGTAGGGATTTACATTTTTATGCCACTGGAGAGCTTCTTCAGCTATATGTCCCTTACCTGAATAGATCTGATTCTCAAACTGCTTCAAAAAAAGCTCCCATTGTTCAGTCATTTTTTCAAGATCTTCCAAATGAAAATAAGCCGCTGCCGTATAAACTGGAAAATCCACCCAGCAGGAAGAGAGTTTAACTTTTTTACTCAGTTCAATGCATTTTTCAAATTGCCCCAATTCAAGATAAATATTGGAACCATAAGAAAAATAACCATCCTGATGCATGGGATTGAGCTTGCAGGCTTTCAAAAACAACCTTTCGGCCTCCTCAGCATATCCCAAAAACATCATAGAAAAAGCTACCTGGATCAAATTATCCGAATCATTGGGATTCATCCTCAAAGACTTTCTTAGATAATGTTCTGCCTTTTCAAATTCTTCCGAATACAGGTAAGTTCTGCCCAAAACAGCCAGGGACACATAGTCATTTTCATCCAGTTCCAAAGCCTTAAGCGCATATTCATGAGCTCCTTTCTGGCTCACATCCCACCTGCTCCATAACTGGCAACTCCATTCATTGAAATAGGACAGGGAAAGGCCCGTATAAGCTCTGGCGTACCCAGGATCTATTTTCAAAGCAGCCTCAAAAAAGGTTCTGGCTTTCAGGTCGGATTCAAGTGACCCTTTTTTAAGGAGGTCCATACCCAGCAGCCAGTTTTCATAGGCTGCCAGCTGGACAGGTTCTTTTTTATAGGAAAGGGAAAGCAGATCATAATTGATTTGTTGTCGAAGCACACTGACTACTTGTTCAACAATTTCATCCATAGCTTCGAGTACCGAGGTTTTTAACTGATCGTATTGTTTGGCAAAAATGATCCTTAATCCATTCGTTTTTACCAATTGAAAACCGATTCGAACCGTATCTCCCAGAACCCTGAAGCTTCCTGAAACAAAATAATCTGCGCCCAGGCGATTTATTTCTTGCTTATCGGAAGCACCCTTAATATGCTGTGTGGAGTATTGGGAAATAACCGATAACCCGATAAATTTTGACAAATTAATAGTAAGATCTTCAGTGAAACCATTTACCATTAGTTCAAAGAGTGACTCCGTAGACAGACACTGAAAAGGTAAAACCGCTATGGTGATTTCTTTTGTTACCAACTTTACAAACTGGATTTGTCAAATACTTGCTTGCAACAAATTTAATAAAACATCTAACAAAGATATTCCCCTAAAAATTTTAGGAGTTACCATAATCCAAAAAATTTGTGGAAAGTTTTTTTACCTTTAGCATGCTTTCCTGAAAATACTCTCTGTTTTTCCGTGCCTTTCTTTTTGTAAAAATCTTCTATTTAATTGTTCACAGCAAAACACTTAGTTTATGATGCGAAATCTACTTTTGATCTCTATTACACTTATTTGGGTGGGCACAGCTTACGCTCAATCTCCGGCAAACGATTCATGTATGAATGCAATCGAAGTATTGATAGATACTGAAATTGAATTCTCAACCATTGGAGCAACTCATAATGGTCCTGATCATGAGAATTGTTTCGGAACAACCAATGACTCCATCCCTGCAGATGTTTGGTATTCATTTACAGCACCAATAACAGGAGAGGTTGGATGGTCACTTTGTGGCACGGCCGATTTTGACACAAGGATTTCTGTTTATGAAGCTGGAGCAGGTTGTTTACCAACTGATGATGACATTTTGCAATGTAATGACGATTCACCCGATTGTTCCGGCAATACTTCCTACCTGACTTTTGTGGTTTCCGAAGGAGAAACATATTTATTGAGAATTGGAGGTTATGGTGACGACACGGGAACGGTTTCTGAAGGCTCAGGATCTTTCATCATTTCCGAATTGGTTGGTGGTCCCGAAAATAACCTTTGTGCAAATGCCATTCCCGTATTTTTGGGCTCAGGGCAAGAATTTTCAACGATTGATGCCACCACGGATGGCCCGGATCATCCCGACAACACTTGCTTCGGTTTCAATAGCCTGCCAGCCGACAACGATATTTGGTATACTTTTACGACTGATTATTCTGGTTTTGCTGACTGGTCG
>QQUB01000318.1 GCA_008501835.1 Bacteroidota bacterium | reverse complement strand
TGATCGATGCAGGCAGCAGTGATAACTGCTCTGAGGTGAGCTTTGAATTAAGTGACACAAATCTAAACTGTGAAGACCTGGGAGAAAATATGCACGAAGTCAAACTATGGGATGAAAATGGCAATTACGACTCCACAAGTGTGATGATCACGGTATTGGATACCATAGCTCCAACGTTCATCATGTGTCCAGAGAGCTTCACGACAATGAACTGTGTAGAAGTAACTTATGATCTGCCACAAGCAGCAGATAACTGCGGTATTGAAGGGATCACCCAAACCCAGGGTCCTGCCTCCGGATCAACCTTCCCACAAGGCACAACGCAGGTTAGCTATGAGGCGATGGATGTATCAGGCAATACAACAACCTGTAGTTTTGAAATAACCCTTCACAATACACTGGAAGTAACACAGTCAGTAAGCGACTACAGTTGTGATCCGGAAAATCCATACACAGCCACACTGACAGCCGGAGGCGGAACGGAAGGTTACACCTATGTGTGGAGCACAGGAACAACCACTGCCCAAACCATACTCACGGCCCCATCTCCATGGAGCTGGACAGTGACAGATGCACTGGGGTGTGAACAAACAGGAGAGGTGGATCTTCCTATCCCTGATACGATGAGCATCACCCTGCAAGCCACGGCAGCGACGAATATGGAGTCTAACGGAGCGATAGAGGTAACGGTGACAGGAGGAACGGGCAGTTACGGCTATATCTGGTATGACGGAGATGGAAATCTATTAGCTACAACAGAGGATCTAACGAACATCCCACCAGGTAATTACTGTTTAGAGGTGACGGATGAAAATGAGTGTATCGCTCAGGGGTGCATAGAAGTGGAGAACATCACATCAACTATAGACAGGACACTGGAACAGAAGATCACGCTTTCCCCGAACCCGACATCAAGTGAAGTGACCATCAGTTTTGATATACCACAACAGCGTGCGACATTGATCCTGATGGATATCAGCGGACAGGAGATCAGGAGGATGCACAAGCAAAAGGCAGCGGATGAAGTGACAATGGAGATGAGGGATTATGCCGAAGGTGTGTATTTGATGAAGATAGTGGTGGGAGATCAATTGGTGGTCAAGAAGGTGATGGTGACTAAGCAATAAGACCAAAAAATGAATTTATTATAGTAAAGGAAAACACATATATTTACGAATAATTTAAAAATCAAAATTGATCAAAATGAACAGTTTTACAAAAATCGCTTCCATAGCGTTGCTCGTGATCTTGGCCATCTCCTTCAATACCGCATGTAATGGAGGCAGTGCAAATGCAGAAGAGGAGGAACCCAAAATAATTTTGCGTAGTTACGATGAGGCGCGTGCATATGTTGGCCAGGTTTTGGATTTGCCTATTCCACCAGATTATAAAGCTCCGGATTATATTTATTCCAATATGACGAAAGATCAGAAATATGAAATATTTGGAAAAAGATATCCTGAGTTTTACGGTTTGGGAAGTACGGACCTTCTGGATTCTGTAATAGCTTATCCTAAATTATACGAAGTGATGATTATCGAGAACAGAGCTTTAAGGGCTAGCGTCTCTCAATAAAATTGTGTTGACCCGGATGGAAAAAATGGTCGATCATTTCACTGTATAATCGGTTGTTTTTCAAAATAGGCTCATTGCCCAGTAAGATCAAATGATCCTTGGCCCGGGTCATAGCTACATTTAATTTCCGGTCGACGCCTTCAGAGGAAAGACTTACCAGGGTGTGTAATTGGTTAAGTTCATTAACACATAAGGATATAATGATGACTTTTCTTGCACCACCCTGGTAACGTTCTACCGTATCAACTGTAATCAACCCTTCCTGAATTCCCTGGTCGTTCAATGCCTGTTTTATCAGCGCAATTTGTGCCCTGTAAGGTGTGATGATTCCAATGGATTCTGCCGAAAGGGAACCTGATGTTTCAAATTTTTCTTTAAAGCAGTTGGCTATTTTTGCTGCAAGCAAAGCTTCATGTTGGTTGGTTTTGTTGATGTTTGAAGAACCATCTATATCGGTCGGAATAAAAACTGTCCTATGGCCAAAAATAGCAGATTCAAGTTTATTTTCCAGGTTAGGTGAACTTAGGGGAGCTGTTTGGATTTTGGCATGTTCCAGTGATTCCGGTAGTGTTTTCAAACTTCCTTCATAGAAAAATTTATTCGGAAACGCCATTATTTCCTTATGCATCCTGCCCTGATGACTAAGTTGAGCATAAGCATGTGACCACCCATTTTTAATACATAAAAGGTATAACCGCTCAAACAAACTGTTTCTCAAATTGTCAAGACCAATGGAATGCAAATCAGGATCCACCACAGTGGAAGCATCTTCCGGTTGAGCTACTACGGCTGGTAATTGACGGTGATCACCAATGAGGATGAATTTCTTGAAAACGGGCAACATTCCCACTAGCATGGGTTCAGGTACCTGAGAAGCTTCGTCAATTATTACCTGATCGAATTTTTTTAATTTAAAAAGTTCTGTTTTTCCCACGACAGAGGAAATTGTTCCCACCACAATCCTGTGCCTGTCGATTAAAGCTTTCAATTCCTGCCTGGAAGAGATGTTTTCAATTTTCAGATTCAACAGCTGGTTTTGCCATTTCTCACCGGTTGAAAATCTTGAACCGATTCGGAAATAATTTTGCTCCATTGCACTGTTTATACTGTCAATGGCTTCACAAATTTCGTCCACTGCTCGATTGGTATATGCCAATAACAGGATATTTTCCGAAGTATTATGAAAGAGGTGATCTACTAGCTTTTTCAACATCACGCTGGTCTTGCCGGTGCCTGGAGGTCCCCAAAGCAGGAAATAATCCTGAGTCAGCAAAATCTTTTTAAAAATGGCATTTTGTTCCGCAGTCATTTTGGGGTCGTCAGGGGTTTCGGGTACTCCCAAATGTTGTTTGCCTGGTGGGTTTTGACCTAGTAGCAATGCTTTCTTTTCAGCAGAACATTGTGCAAATTCAAAAAGATTCCTGTACATGCCGGTAAAGCTGCTGTCAAAGAGATCATGTTCGATGTTCCAGAACTCAAATTGTTCAAAAAAGGAGTTATTAAATTGTTTAGCTCGCAAGCGAAGTACAACCTGGTCTGTGGACAGTTCTACAATGGTACATTTAAATAATTGGCTTGCCAGAGGCCTTTGACCAGGTTGTTCGGGATATAAAACAGCGATATCACCCTTGCGGAAATTGGCGAGAGGATTGGTTTGCTCCGTTTTGACGAAAGTCAGCATAGCTTCTTCTTCACCTGCAGCATTGTGCAATAACTTCAAGTGGCTTAAAATAGCATAATTATCAAGTTTTTCCCGAAGGTCATCCCTCCAAAGGGAAGCTTGACCATTCAACCGATCTACTCCTTGAACACCTGTTTTGGCCATGAAATGTTCTCGTGCAGTGAATCCGGAAAATGCGATGAAATATTTCTTTTCAAGGTCACTCAGTTTTTGATATACTGATTCGAAGAGACTGAGATCATCTCTTGTAAATCCTTTTAATTGCGGAAACTGAACTGGGTTCAATCTTCCAAAAATGCGAGCACCTTGCTTCAAGAGCGGCACCTCTTTATCAATGCCCAATGATGCAATCATCTTTTCGATACTAACGATAAGATTCCGCATCTGAAGACCATCATACTGGTGGTGTTTAGAAGCCGGGGCAAACTTGAGTTGATTGACTTCCTGGCCGGAATATAAAATGTAGTTAGCTGGACTGATCTCTTCATCAAATACATCCTTTACCATCAGGTCGTAGAGTAAAGTTTGCATAAAATGGTTAGGACTGATTCCATGGACATTTGGCATGAAAGCCTTGCCACTTTTCAATTCCACAATAGCGGTTTTCCCTCCTTCATCATCATTGTAATGAAAAATATCTAGTCGACCCTGAAGTCCGTAATTATCGGAATAAAAAGATGGTTCAAGGTATGCGTTTTTGCCAATGATGCCTTCTGAATTAAACCCAGAGGAAACCATGCCTTTCAGGGTGATAAAATGCCGCTGAACAGATTGAACGATTTCCTTCACTTCTCTGTCTGAGAAGAGGCAAAACCCTAATGGGTTTAGGGCAAATAGTTTGGTTTTTAAAGACTTAAAAGTGATTTCCGGGTCATTCATCAACTCATCCAGGAAAAAGTTGGCAATGTTACCTATCATCAAATATTTCGTGGTCCGAAAAGGCAGATATTTCTTCAATAAATATAACCAGGGAATACTGTTTTTCCCTGAGAAGCACTCTGAAACAGCAGAGACATCCACCAGGAAGTCGGGTTCTATAACGAAGGCCCGCGGATTGTAAATTCCATTGCTTTCGATTTCAATATCGATCAGACTGAGAATGTAAGGGAATTCGAAAAAGGCCCGCAGTGATTTTATGGTTGGGTTAAAATTTTCGTTTCTTTCAGGAAGATTGTACCTGATCTTGATAACCTCATCAGGTTGACTCTCGTCAATTCCCAAAAGCAATTCGTTTTTTTCATCTTCTTCCAGAATGACGACCCTCGCTTTCTTTTTAAAAGCTTTAACGCCAGGACGTTTAAAGACATCCGGCCAGCTTTCAGGTAGGTATTCTTCAATGCGGAGTGGAGGAGATTTCCTGAAAATCGATTCGATAACCTCGACGAGGATCTTTATCCCAAATTGAAAAATTGCCGATTCGGATAGCAGGCTGGCCTTAGTATGGTTCCGATCGATTTTTCTGAACTGATGAAGGAAAAACTGAAGTTGTTTAGATAGTTCGTATTTATTGGCAGCATACGCATACCTGGTGAATAGGGTAGTGAATTGAAGTTTTTCCGTTTGGGTGACCTCAATAATGATAATATTCAAAAGCTGCTGCAGTGAGGAAGTTTTCTCCCTGGCTGAAAGTTGATCATTGTCTATGATCTTTTCCAGTTCCCGATAGAAGAGGTCGGCCAGTGCAGCTTTATTCATAATTAAATTTACGCTAAGGATTTCAAGGCAAATGTAAGGAAGAAAAAGAAAAAAAATACAGAACTTTAGGCTTTCGGAAATTGGAAAAATACTGATCAATGATGACTCATTGGATGAAGGTCATATGTTTGTTACTTGTTGTCATGGTTGCCTTCACCTATTGTGTGGCTCCGGAGGATGAAGATAAAACCTATATCTTCCTGGGCCACCCCTACGACTGGCAGGACTGGTACGGTATCGATCCGAGGCTGGAAGCATTGGATTTTTCAAACTATGATCAGGTGTGGCTGGGAGGAGATATTTGTTCGCGAACGACATTTCAGGCTTCCACCCTGGATTATCTTGATAGTATTTTCAATTTGTCATCGGACAGGCTGCATTGGACGCTGGGCAATCACGATATCAAATACGGGAACGTCCATTATATTACCGATAAAACTAAAAGAAATACTTTTTATACCCAGACTTTTGACAATCTGTGCCTTTTGGTTTTAAACACGAACTTGTTCCGGTTTTTTCCTGCCAAACAATTGGAGGATGATTGTAAAGAAAGAGCAGAACAGTTAGCCCTGATCCGTCAAGTAACCGATACAATTTCAAAGTCTTCCCATTTGGTGATTATGCATCATCACGCGATTTTAAGTGATTTAAGAGCAGATTCCAGCGGCAGAATACCAGACCTTTTTAACACCAATTATCCGGATGTGCAGGCTAGTTGTGATTCAGCAGTTTATTTGACCGATTTTTTATATCCACGTTTGCAGGAAGTCAAAAACAGGGGAGTGGAAGTTGTTTTGGTCGGAGGTGACCTGGGAATGAGGAGTAAGCAGTGTGAGTTCTGGACGAAAGACAGTATTGCCATTTTAGGGTCAGGGATCAATAACAGTCTGGAGTTTGAAACAGCTCCGGATTATGTGACCAGTTTTGATAAGGACAAAGTATTATTATTCTACAGGAATGTGCAGGCAAGAAAACTGGAATGGGAATTTGTATTGTTGGATGAGCTGGTAGGGGGTGATCAGTAGGGAGGGATGAGCTACGAGTTGCTTAAAGCCGCAACTCGTAACCCGGAACCCGCAATTCTACTTACTTCCCTTTCATAAATTTATCAAAGGTCGTTCTCTTATAATGTTCTTCGGAAATAAACTTCAGTTCCTTCATAAAAGGACCAGCTTCTTTATATCCCGGAGAAATAGTAATTCGATCCTGAGCTTCATCGAGGTAAACGTAACTTGGGTAACTCATGCGGCCATCCAGAAGAGCATAGGCTAATTCGTGAATCCCCCGGCGACCAACATCGCCTCTGTATTTCAGGACATTATTCTTATAATTGATGGATTCTTTTTGTTCAGCATTAAATTTTACCGGATAGAAATTTTTATTCAAATAGGCAGCAACTTTTGGGTCAGAAAAGGTAGTTTTGTCCATTTTTTTACAC
>QQUB01000047.1 GCA_008501835.1 Bacteroidota bacterium | reverse complement strand
AAATAAGTTTTCTCGATAAGTGTCATATTACCATAGTGGCAGGAAATTAAATTTGACCTAAAAAAATAAGGAAGCGGAATAAGACTATAATGAGTCATTTGTCATTAAGACAGCTCGGAATAGCCAGTCCCGCTTCCTTTTCTCTGTTTCACCTCGGACAGTTTGTTAGGCAATAAGCCTGAGTAAGATGAAACATGTTTATTTATGACATTTCAAATTAAAAAGAATCTTTATTCCCTTGTACCTCTAAATTTTTTGAAAAATGTCGATCCATTTGATTGCATTCTAAAATCATAACAAAAAGAATATTCAGGCAAATAAAAACTTCCAAAATGCATATCTCCAGGATTATGGTCATTGGCCATGTGGAGATCCCAATCACATGTTGAATTATTACCTGTATTGCCCATCATATTATTACAATTATTCCAATTTTCTGATTGATGGTGTCCATATTCATTGAAAAAATCTTGCCCAATATTACAGACCATAATGCTGTCACCATGATGATAGATATTGAGCGAAATGGTGGTATCAAAATGCTCTGTAAAACAATGGATTTGAATGCTTGAATCTAACCCCATTGTGACAACAGCTGTAGCATCGATAATTGTTCCAGGGGCATTGTCATTTACAATTGTACCTGTGTAGGTGCCAATGATGCCTTCAAATTGGTCGTTAGGAACCAGATCCATTTTATCACAAGAGGTAATAGAGATTGCTAATATCGCTATGATAGCGATAAAATTTATTTTTATATTTTTCATAATAATATTTTATTATGCATTAATTAATTCGAGAACCGAAATATGTTAAAGAAAGCCAAAAAATTAAAAAGACCTTTTTTGGGTGGATGCCAAACCTCAAAAATAAAGTTCGTTAAAACAATCTGCTGAGGAAAAGAAATAACTTTTTCAGGAAAAACAGCACTCTGGAAATCAAGCCGAGTTGCTTCGGTTATATCTATGGTTATCCCACAACAAAAATGTCCACAAAATGGTGAGCAAAAATCATGGTGTTTATCTTCGTTCTCATCATCATTGCAAGAAAAGTTACTGGTGCATTCTTGAGTATTGACACAGTCAGGCCTTATAGGCAATAAGGCTAAAACTGTAACGATTACTATCAATATTTGGATAAGAAATTTCAAGATAATTTGCCAAATTTATTTAAAAAATAAAATTAGGGTATTTTTTATGATGAGATGATGATTAAAGTCACTGAACATATGAAGCTTTTATCATTTTTGACTTGATGTCAAAGAAGAATAGTTTTATAAAGTGCTATCTTTTAGAAGTGGAAAATAACTACAAGGATTTATCTTTAGATTGGATGGAACGTTAAAAACCAACTTTATGGATTCTTCGGAAATAAAAAGGAGCAACCGTTTCAGGTTACTCCTTGGAATGTTGCGATATACAACGCTGCTTTTTCCGCACTTTTTACCGCTTTAAAAATGAATCGATAATCATTGTTCAAAACATTAATCCAGTTTTGGATATAGGCAGCATTGTTGGTAATTGTCTTGGAAAATCCAAGGTCAGCACAAAGGAAAGCTGAACAAAGCTCTGCAATGAGTTCTTCCTTGGTATAATCTTCTGAACCAAAAACATTTAGCAGATCACGGTTAAGCCTCAAGGGATGTCCTGTCCAATGTCCCAGTTCATGTAATATTGTTTCATAATATGCTGTTTTGCCTTTAAACTGTTTGCGCCTGGGTATGCAAATGACATCATTTACCTGATTGTAGAATGCTTCATTACTGGGCCAGTGGACGATATTTGCTCCGGTATTAAGGATCAACTGTTCAGCTTTTTCATCTTTTTCAATATTAGTAATTGTTGGCAGTTCAGTTAGTTCGTAGAATGTCTTATCAAGGCCAGAAGTCTGAGCCAGATTAAAAACTCTAAAATACCTGAGGATAAACCGCTTTTTTAATTTGCGCTGTTTCAATTCTTCCTCAGTCATGTTTTGAACCTGTTCCAGGTCAAATCGTTTACCGTCAAGGTCATAAAAAACTATATGATGGTAGTAAATTTCAGCGGACTTTTCACCTGAGAGAACTCGGCCACCCAGCTTTTTAACTTGGTTAAAGGTCAACCATCCGCTGTACGGATAACCGGTGCTCATTTGTCGCATGGACAAAAGAATTTGATTGAGACCAGAATAAACTCTTTTGGAGTAACCGTTATGTGCTCGATTACCATCTTGTGGGATATTTACCCAGGGTTTGTCCCAAGTCAGTTTTTGATTTTCAAGGAGATCAATGATTCTATTCGTTACAACCTTATACAGGTTTGTTTTGGCATAAGCCTGTTTACCGTTTTTCATGATTAAGGAAATTTGTAGCCAGCCATGAGCTGGCTGGTTAAAAGGAAAAGAATTGATATTGGAGTTGTCAAAGAAGGAGTCTAATTCGAGTATATGAAATCATGGAAGTAAATCCAAGAGGGGAGATATTGACAATCAGGCAAGTTCCTTTACCATAAAAAAGTCCGGAATTTCTTTTCCGGACTAACTTTTTATAATAACCCTTCATCACCATACGAGTAATAGGAATACGGAGTAATGATCAAGTGGTCTATCACGAGAATATCAAGGACCTCGCCAGCCTGTTTTAATTTCTTTGTTAAAGAATTATCTGCTCTGCTTGGTGTAGTTTGCCCGGAAGGATGATTGTGAGCCAGAATAATTGAATTTGCACAACATTTAAGAGCTGCCGAAAAAATGATTTTCGCATCAACGATTGTTCCGCTATGCCCACCTTTTGAAACATTGAGGATTCCTAATACACGTCCCGAGCGTCTGAGCATAAGCATGTTGAACTCTTCGACCAATTCGATTTGGTCACTCCAGTTGTTGATAAAGACATTATAGGCATCACGAGAACTTCGGACCTTTGGGCGATCCCGAATGTCGATTTTGCTTTTATAGACCAACCTAACCTCTGAAACCCGGAAAAGAGGATTGTTTTTCATGATTACTGATTTTGATTGTTAAAGAAATATTTCAAAACCAGTCTATCAAATGGTCTTATGGAACCCAAGAGGACAATAATTGCCAGTATGGAATTTAATTCCCACCCGAATACAATAATTGTTGATAAAACCTAAGAGACGTATTTTAATTATTTACAGCTGCAGTGTTTACTTGGGTTTGTCCCTGGTGTGAAATCAGGAGGAATAGGAATTCTACTCCCTTGCATTGGTAGGATGTTTTGATAAATAATATTCTTGTGATTTCCATTAAATAAACAATAAAGTTTCAGATTAACTGTTTGGTTTTCATGATTAATATCCGCTTCCATACAGTACTTTTTGGAACCGCTGGTAAATGTGCATTCGCACGTTTGTTTACAATTATCACAAATAAAGAAGTTTTTGTCTAAAGAGTGAAAAAATTCTGTTTCTTGGTTTTTCATTTAGCCTAATCAAATTTATATTTTTTATACATGACTATTTTAACAAACTTATTTCCTGGTTGCGAGTATTTTTTGAATAAAAATCCTTTATCGTTTTTGATTATCCAATTTAGTTGTTATCCCACTAAATGGCCTACTTGGCCTTCCATCAATCATCAACTTCAAATAGATTTTGTAATTAGGAAGATTAATGAAATCCTCTACATCAAACTCAGGATACATTTCCTTTGACATGTACATCGCATCTTCTGTTCCAATTCTAAAGGAGATGATGGTTCCAATATTACCAAGAATCGCTCTTTTTATCTTTTCGTCAAGTTGATGTAAATACTGATGGGCAAGTACCATCCCCACCTTGAATTTTCTGAGTTCGGAAAACATATTGACCAAGGATAAAGTAGTGAAATTGTGAAATTCGTCCATGTAAACGATAAAGGGGATTCGTGATTCTTCTGGTGTATCAACTCGGCTAAATGCAGCTGAAGCGATGGAAGTTATAAAAAGTGCACCCAATATTTTAGCAACATCGGCTCCCAGGTGCCCTTTGGAGAGGTTGACCAAAACAATTTTCTTTTCATCCATTGCTTTTCGAAGAGATATTTCTTCATTGTTTTCTATTAACACACGTCTAATCACAGGATGAACCAACATACCTCCAATTTTATTCATCACCGGCAACAAATCATATTTATGATACTCAGGAAACTCTCTCTTCCAAAATTTCCTAACCAAATCACTTTTTACATTTTGAATGGCTTCATTCCTAAAACTTTTGTTGAGCAATATCTCTGGAATATCAGCAACGTTTGCTTTTGGTTGGTCAAGTAATGTAAGGATGGCATGGCGTAAAATATGCTCTAATTTAACGCCCCAGGCTCTGTCCCAGAGTTTAGAAAACACTTCTAGTATTCCGGAAGCCACCAGTGACCTTTTTTCATAAGAGACCTTTTTAAAAGGATTGTATTTAAGATTTAGCTTTGAGTCAGGGATATTGAAATAGATGAGATCTTCTCTTCGCCAGGAAGGGATGCTTTTTTCAATTTTTTCAACAAGATCTCCATGGGGATCTAATAGAGCACATCCTCTACCAGCATGGATGTCTTGTAGTATTTTGGTTTCAAGGCAAGTGGATTTACCTGTTCCGGTTTTTCCAATCATGTAGGTGTGCATTAACCTGTCTTCTTGTTTTATGCCAAAACGTTTTCGGTCGCTTCTCCAGGTTGTCTTGCCAAAATAGGTAATGTTGTTGGAAGGATTTTGCATAGTCAAATGGTATGTAATTTAATGTTCCATACCTAGAGGGTATGATTTGCCGTGATGCCAATTTTTATCTCCTACTGCCGTTATTATGACTGTCACCAAAATTTAAGAACAAGAAACTATATTGTAAGCATTCTTTGAAAGAGGGAAGTTGGTCCTTACTATAGGTAAAAGACATTTATAACCTACGCAATTGGATGGTACAACTTTTTTTCTTAGTTTTGCTTTTTATGAAAATAGCTATCCACATTTTCCTCATTTATATGCTTGCGCTCTCGCTTGTTCCTTGCGGCGATGGTGGTGGAGGCGTTTTGGAAATAGCTTATCAGATTTTTGAAGTAGAATGTCCTCAAGATTCAGGCCAGGATCAGCATTCCAATGGTTGTGAGGATGAACCATGTTCACCATTTTGTATTTGTAGTTGCTGTCTTTCAGCGCTAGAAACTTCTGTAGATCAGTCATTTCAAGTGAATTCTCCTCTATCAACTCCTGATTGGACACCTTTGTTCAATTCTGAATTTGTCACTTCTCCTTTTTACGCGTCTATTTGGCAACCTCCCAAATTGAGTTAAACCATTTTTGCTGGGTTTTTATCCTTGCATATCTCATATTTATTGGTTTAACAAAATTTAAATTTTTTATGTTTGATAAGATTATCGCTTATTCGATACAGAATAAGTTCGTTATAGGGCTATTGGTGATAGCCCTAATAATTTGGGGAATATTCTCTCTTCGCCAAATTCCTATTGATGCCGTGCCTGACATCACCAACAATCAGGTACAAGTGATTACTATTTCACCGACTTTAGCTACTCTGGAGGTGGAACAATTCATTACCACTCCAGTTGAATTGTCTCTTCAAAACATTCAACAACTCGTTGAAATCCGGTCTATTTCCCGTTTTGGATTATCAGTTGTAACAGTAGTTTTTGAGGAAAACATGGACCTCTATCTTGCAAGACAACTGGTCGGAGAGTATCTAAAAGAAGCTGAAGACAATATCCCCGATGGAGTTGGGACTCCAGAAATGGCTCCAATTTCAACCGGTCTTGGAGAAATTTATCAATACGTTATTCGACCAAAAGAAGGGTATGAGGAACAGTACCCGGCTACTGAATTGCGTACTATACAAGATTGGATAGTCAGTCGTCAATTGTCGGGGATTGAAGGGGTTGTGGAAGTGAATACAATGGGCGGTTTTTTGAAACAATACGAAGTCGCCGTAAACCCTAATCTACTCAAATCCATCGGCATCAGTATCACTGATGTCTACGATGCGCTCCAAAATAGTAATGAAAATACAGGTGGGGCTTACATTGAAAAAAATCCAAATACCTATTATATCCGTACCAATGGGGTTGTCAAATCACTAACCGATATAGAAAACATTGTCGTAGATGTCCGAAGTGGTAGGCCAATTTTAATAAAAGACGTAGCCACTGTTCAGTTTGGTAAAGCTCCTCGTTATGGCGCTCTCACCCGTAACGGTGAGGAAGCTGTGGGCGGCAGGGTAATGATGCTCAAGGGTGCCAACTCAGCTGCCGTGACAGACCGGGTCAAGGAACGGGTTGTGCAAATCCAGAAATCCTTGCCGGAAGGAGTGGTCATTGAACCTTATCTGGTACGGGATAAAATGGTGTCCACGGCCAGCGGTACTGGGGAGACTAACTTGCTGGAAGGAGGGTTGAATGTCAGCGGCAGACTTGTG
>QQUB01000552.1 GCA_008501835.1 Bacteroidota bacterium | reverse complement strand
CCCTAACAAAAGTTCAAGCCTGACTGCCGATGTCAGCCTCGGCAGTTATTCTGTTGCGAGAAAAACCTTCCAGCCTAATCAGTATTTTGATGAGAATGGAGATGTGCTTTTGCGTACTATTGATAGTGAATTTAATGCCAATACGGACATAAATCTATTTTCTGCCCAGGTCGATTATGAAAAGGACGTTGACATTTTCACATTCTCCACAGGAGCAAAATACTCCTACATCCAAACCGACAACGAACTGGCCTTCTACGATATTGAGAATAATAACCCTGTGCTCAACCTTGAAAGGAGTAACGATTTTTCTTACCTGGAAAAAGTGGCCGCAGCTTATCTGATTGTTGCGGCTAAACCAACCAAGACCATCAGCCTGAATGCCGGACTTAGAGTTGAAAACACTTCATCCTTGGGGGAACTCGTAAGCGCTGTGCCCACTCCGGATGACGTAGTTCCAAGGAATTACACCAGTTTGTTTCCCAATGTGAGCATTTCCTATAACGATGAGGAAACTCACGCGCTCAGCCTCACTGTCGGAAGAAGAATCACGCGGCCCAACTATCAGGATTTGAATCCGTTTGAGCGCAAATATAGCGAGTTGGCAGCCTGGAGAGGAAATCCATTCCTGCAGCCCAATTATATTTCCAATTATTCGGTAAATTATTCTTTCAAGCGAAAGCTCGTGATATCCAATACATATAGCATTACCCGTAACTTTTTTGCCAATATTTTTGAAGTAGTGGGAGACAAAGGCAATGTAATCATTCCAAGAAACATGGAAAAGGCTACCAATAACGGACTATCTGTAAGTTACCCTCAAAAAGTTTTCGACTGGTGGGAATTTTCCACTTTCCTGATCTATAATTATTCCACCTTTAGCGGAGATATCGAAGGCACAGTCATTGACCTGAGTGCCAACATTGTAAATTTCCGATGGCAGAATAAGCTTAAACTGCCATTGGACATCACCATGGAATTGTCCTACTTCGCCTCCAGCCCCTGGATTTGGCGGGGAACCGTTAATGTAGATGGGAATCACAGGGTTAATTTAGGTCTAAAAAGAGAGTTCTTCGATAAAAAACTAATACTGCAGGTAAACGCCAACGATCTGTTTAACACCGGCAGTATCTATTATTACGAAAGCGACTATGGCGGCATGATCGTCGACGGTGACATCGCATTTGATGGACGGAGAATAGGGGTAAACGCAACTTATAAATTTGGAAATCAAAAGTCCAAAAAATCACGAAGAGGTAAATCGGCCATTGATGCGGAATTGAGGAGGATTTCTGATTGATTATTGTCTGCAAATTGGCAAATCAAATTAAGTTTTTTCACCACAGGGAACACAGTGGAGGCACAGGGCTTGTCCCGCACCAAAGGTCGGGAGTTCACAGAGATCAAAATGGAACTTCTTGGAAACAAAGTATGTGGACAGAATTAGTTTTGATCAAAATACTTTATTCAATTTTGGAGGCACAGAGAGTTGTACCGCAAAGTTACACGGAGAAGCGCGGAGTTACGCAGAGAAAAACAAACAAATCTGCGGCCCTCCCGACATTTCATGTGCGGGATGGATCATCTGCGGTATAGCCCTATCATTTTACCTCAAGAAAACATCTGATTTAAAGTAGTTCTTCCCACATACTAACATGAAACTATTTAAAACTAAATTACCCTTATACCAAATCTCTAAAAAAGGACTGAAGGCTGTTTACTGAGGACTGGAGACTACGGACCGCCGACTAACAAACCCGTATTTATACCCTTTTTTACAATATCCAAATCCGGGATATTTGTAAAGTAAATCAAACCTAAAAATTATGCAATCCAACGAATCGAATCCACTCAGCCCATTCAATGTACAGAGCAATTGGTTGCCTGCGCCAGGCAGCGATAGTTTACAGGAATTCTTTAGACTTGTTCTGGAGGAATTGCCGGAAGAAGTAGAGTATCCACCATGTATTGAGGATCTGAATAAATTGATTGAAGAAAATGACGTCATCCAATATCTGGTAGACAATGCCTGTAAGGAGAATGAGAATATCAGGGCTTCCCACGCCGCAGATGGTATTGTTGCAATTCCCCGGATTAAGGACAAGAACACCATCCTGAAAGCATTCACCAAGTTCCTGACCATGGCCCCGGCCTTTATCAATGATGACCTGGTAGGACTACCTTTCTCTGCTTTCGTTGTTGGTATCGACCCGACCTTAAGCGGTTCGGAATTGTTCGCCAACCCGATGTTTAACGAAAAAATGTCTGCTATCCTTAAGAAGTGGAATAAGTTTCTCGATACTGAAGCTTCCAACGTCGGATTCAGAAAAGAAGGGAAACAATGGTTGTCCAAAACAGCTAAGGACCAATATGATTTCCCGATCTGGAAGAAAGATTCTCAAACCCTGCCTTACTGGAAATCCTGGAATTCATTTTTCACAAGGGACTTTGAAAACCCTGAAAAGTCCAGGCCGATAGCTGATCCTAAATCCAATAAAACGATCATTTGCCCGAATGATGGTTCTCTTTTCCGTTGGAGAAGGAACATTAAAAAGAAGGATGTTTTCTGGTTCAAGGATATGCAATACTCCCTGGCGGATATCTTAAGTTCTCCGGATCCTAAACAGCAGGCGATCCTCGACAAACATGACCTGGTCAATATTTTTGACAACGGCTACATTTTCCAGACCTATCTGAATCCATACAACTTCCATCAATGGTGGGTTCCCGTCAACGGTAAGGTTTTGTTTGATCCGTTAGTTGTCCCGGGTTATTTCTTCAATAAATTGGTATTACCTGATTTCGGTGGTGCGACCACAGCTTCATTACCTTACCTGGCACAGGTGAACGCTAGGGGTATCATCGTTTTCAAAACCAAGGATTACGGTCATATTTGCTGCATTCCTCTAGGCATGAGTGAGGTTTCCACCATCACCTTTGATAAGAAAATGAAGAAAGACCAAAAGGTTCATAAAGGCCAAAGAATGGGAACGTTCAATTACGGCGGTTCTTCCTTTGTCATCATTTATGAACGCCTTCCCGGCAAGGACATCATATTCGTCAATGATAAAGGTGTTTATTACGAGCAGGATCCTCCTCTGCCAAGCGGAAGCTCCAGTACCGGTGGAGAGACAACGAATATTGGGTCTAAGATTGGGGAGTGGGTTTCGTAGGAATGAATGCAGAGTGCTGGGTGCAAAGTTTAGAGTGGAAAATGAGAATGATTGCTAAAAATTTCAAGGTGGCGCCTTACTCAAAACCAGGTGTCACCTTGAATGCAGTTTTCTCTAGGACCTATTCATAGTAAATGAATTCCCTGATTATACCGGAAGGAGGATTAATAATTGGATCTTCTGTTACTATTTTTAGCCAATTTCCATATTTATCAAACTCATAATTATAAACAGCTTCTTTTTCAGAAAGCAGCCAGGCTTCCAGGTTTTCGGAAGATTCAGAGTCAAATTCTGATTCACTAATTCCAAACCGTTGGAGTTTGACTGGATGTCCATGCTTATTTTTTACACCCAATTGATAATAGCACCTTTTATCCTTTGCATACTTACTAAATACTCGGCGTTTCACACTTCCCGATGTTTTGTATTTTATGTATTCCTTCCTGATATTTACATCACTGGAATCTTTTAAGTTAATTTCTGTTTTTTGAGAAAAAATCTTCCTGCCTTTCCAGTCGTATTTAAAAGTATGTTCTTCTTTTTCATACTTCCTCCCGAAATAACGAACTATCTTATTGCTAACTTGTCCTTTCTTATTATATTCATAAAAGGTCTCAGAAATCGGATTTAATGAATTCAGAAAGAAATAATATTCTCGTATTAATTCACCATTTTCATTATAGTGAAAAGTGGTTGCTTGGGAACTGTTAGGGTAGGATACATCAATCCATTCTTCTCTTTTTTTAAGGTACCCCTCATAGGTGATTTTGTATTTTGAAATGATTTTTCCATTAACTTTTTGCACCACCAGGCTCAAATTTCCTTCCTCTCCATAATGGTAGGTAAAAATGTTTTCATCGTTGCCGTAAGTGAAAAATTCCTGGTAAAGGATATTACCATCTTTTGAAAATTCCAGGTGCTTTCTACGAGCTAATACTATGCTATCGGAAGATTTGTTATTGACAATTACTTTGGCATATACCACTTCGGTAAAAGCTTTAACTCTTCCATTTACATAAAAGGGATTAGTCCCATTAAGATTAACGATATAGGTGGTCGTGGAGCAACCAAAGAAGAGCATAGGGAATACTAAAACCCAAAGACTCAAGTTTTTTCTTAACATTGTTTTCATTTAATTTTTTGCTGCGACAAGGCTTCGCCTTTGCACTCCATATATATGCACAAAGGTAAAACCTTGATAAACCTTTCCCGTAAACCTCCAACTGGTACTGCAGACTGTCGACTGAAGACTTTGCTCCGACAAGGTTTCGCCTTTTCTACCCACATACCCACTCAAAGGCAAAACCTTGATAAACCTTTCCCTTCTACTGCTAACTGGTACTGGTACTGCCAACTGAAACCTACCCCATAATCTCCTCCACCGCCTGATCAGCAGTTGAAAACGGCTGATTATAATACCGTTGCCCGGTTGCTTTATACAAAGCATTGGCCAATGCTCCGATAGCCGGCGGAAACCCTGGTTCTCCTAATCCTGTAGGGTCGATTTCGTTTTTGACAAAGTGAACTTCTATTTCCTCCGGAACCTGACTTTGACGGATCAACTGGTAGGTATTAAAGTTGTTCTGATCAGGAGATCCGTTCTTAAAGGTCAGCTGGCTATACATGGAATGACCGATGCCGTCAATGACTCCACCGGCTACCATATTTTTGGCAGCATCGACGTTAATTACAATTCCGCAATCAACGGCACACCAGACCTTTTTGATCTTTGGTCGGTCATTTTCCATGACCAGATCCATGACCGTGGCTACATAGGTTGCGTGGCAGAAGTAGGCGGCAACTCCACGGAAAACGCCTGGCTTGTCCTCACCCCAGCCGGCTATTTCCCGGACCAGTTTTAATACCCCGGCATAACGTTCCGGTTCATAATCATTCCTTTTTCCATCAGGGTTTTCTTCTCCTTCCTCAGCGTCTTTGTCTATGCCAACAGGATCATTGATCGCCCGGTCAAACAACTCCAGACGGAAATCTATCGGATCTTTGCCAGCCAGTTCAGCTACCTCATCGAGGAATGACTGTTCAACGCCCCCGGTAAAATTAGATGAAGGTGCCCTAAAGGCTCCGGTGGTAACATTGGTTTCTACATTTAAATCTTCCGCTATGTAATTCTCAACAGTTCCTGCCGGAAAACGATTTGGAAAAACGGGTCCGCTTGGGAGTCCGGCCCCTCTTACAGAAAAGGCAATCAAATTATTATTCTCATCCAAGCCTGCTTTGTAGACAGATCTATATGCAGGACGGTAGGTACCCTGTGTCATATCATCCTCCCGGGTATAAATAAGTTTGACTGGCCCTCCGATCTTTTTGGAAATGGCAGCTGCTTCCACGCCGTAATGCACATACAATCGGCGACCAAATCCGCCACCTATCCTCGTCATATTCACACTGATATTCTCCGCCGGCATATCCAGTAATTTCACTACCGAATTGCGAAGTCTTTCCGGCATCTGCACCGGCCCGATCAATTCTGCTGAATCCTCCTTGACATGGGCAAAGAAATTCATGGGCTCCATCGGATTATGGGCCAGGAAAGGTGCAGTGTAAGTGCGTTCGATCACCTTGGCCGCATTTTCAAAGGCAGCCTCCGGATCGCCATCTATTCTGCTATCTCCCGCTTCAGCTGTAAGAATGGCATCTTCCAGCATTTGAGCATGTTTTTCAGTGCTTTCCGGTTCACTGACTTTCTCCCAGTCGACTTTCAGCGCTTTTTTGGCCTGCATCAATTGCCAGGTAGAATCACCCACAATAGCAATCAAATGCAAATATCCTTTTTCATCCGACCAGTCCGGTTCTTCGATGGTCGTATCGATGATAAAGGCATCTTTTACCCCCGGCATGGCTTTGATCTCCTCTGAATTGAAATCTTTCACTTTTAAACCAAAAGCCGGTGGATGCTCAATCATTGCCAACGACATTCCCTCTCTGTGGAAATCGAGCCCATACAACGGCTGACCGCTAACTATTTTCTTTCCGTCAACATTCTTAACGCTGGTGGATATCAACTTGAAATCCTTGGGTTCTTTTAATTCGACCTCTTCCGGAACCTCCATTTCAGCAGCTTTTGAAGCCATGGCCCCGTAATCGGCTGTTCTTTCCCCGTTGATTTCCCTGATCACTCCATCGCTGGCGGTAAGCTCTGAAATATCTACTTCCCATTCCTGAGCAGCGGCCGCCAAAAGCATGTGTTTTCCTGCAGCGCCTGC